>DASYNU010000232.1:0-20598 GCA_036008345.1 Bryobacteraceae bacterium | reverse complement strand
TGAGTTGGGCCGCCGGGCTTCGAGATGGAGTTATGGCTTGGCATGGGAATCTTCTTGAGGTCAGGATACGATGCGCTGGTGGAGGTTGGAGGTGGGTTTGCCGTATGAGGCGGGCAGGGAAGGGGATGGAGGTGGGGGAGTTTTGTCACTGATGATTTGTTGGGCAGGCGGGAAGGTGCGAAAAGACCGTCCGGCCGAAATGCATCCATTATTGTCTGCCGCACGAATCTTCCGCTCAAAAAGGCCATTTCCGCCCTCCTCCGTTCCAATCGTTCCCGTCCGGACCATGGCATATCCGTTCGATTCAGCAACGTTTACCCGGGCCTGGGAAATAGCCGGACGGTGATACGATTCTCGTGTTGGGATCACTATCCGTATGAAGGAGAACTACTCATGCCCGGTTCCTGGCAACCTCTGAAGAACAAGCCGAATGTCAACATCGACGCGACGCTGCTTTTGACCGACGGCGCCGTCCTGTGTCACGAATACCTGACCTCGAACTGGTTCCGGCTGTCGCCAGACGACCGCTCGGACTATGCGAACGGAACCTGGACTCCGCTCAGCCCCATGCCGAACAATGCGCCGGCATTCCAGAACGGACCCGCCAATGCGCCGTTGTATTTCGCGTCCGCTTTGCTGCGCGACGGGAGCGTATTTTGCGCCGGCGGCGAGGACAACGGTGTCTATAACGGCTTCGATCTGTTGGCCGCCGAGATCTATGACCCGACGACCGACACCTGGACGCCGATCGCGACGCCGCCGAAGTGGACCAACATTGGCGACGGCGCTTCCTGCGTGCTGCCGGATGGGCGCGTGCTCCTGGGTTGCGCCAATACCAACTTCGACGCCAACGCGACGGCGATCTGGGACCCGGAATCGGGCAGTTGGTCGGCCGGCGGCGACGGCCTCGATTCCGATTCCGAGGAGGGCTGGACGCTGCTTCCAGACGGCACCGTGCTGGCGGTTCAATGCAGCAACATCCCCAACGCGCAGAAGTATGTGATCGCAACCAACAGCTGGGTCAGCGCCGGCGTGATCCCCGTTACCCTGCCGCAGGCTCCCGCACCCATCTACGTGCCGGAGATGGGACCGCAAATCTTGCTACCGGACGGACGCGTCTTCGCCATCGGGGCCAGCGGCCATACCGCACTCTACACGCCGCCCACGACGACGCCGACCGATCCAGGGACCTGGGCCGCCGGCCCTGATTTCCCCGTCGATTCGCACGGCAATCTCAAAGCCGCGCTCGACGCGCCTGCCTGCTTGCTGCCCAATGGGAATGTCTTGTGCTGCGTGGGGGCGATCGCCCTCTCGGGCACCGATACCGGATTCTCCACGCCGGCAGAGTTCTACGAATTTGACCCGATCAGCGGAACCCTAATTCCGGCCCCGGCGCCGGCGATCGCCGGGATCAGCCCGACGTATAACTGCCGACTGCTGATCCTGCCGACCGGGCAGGCGCTTCTCTCGGCGTGCTCCGACGGCGGCGCCAGCTTCGACATGGCGATCTATACGCCCTCCGGCGGCCCGCGTAACGCGTGGCGCCCAGAAATCACACATGTGCCGCGCCGCTTGCATCCAGGCCACACTTATCGGCTGCACGGGCGCCAGCTCAACGGCCTGTCGCAAGCCTGCGCCTATGGCGACGATCAGCAGATGGCGACCAACTATCCTCTGGTGCGCCTCTGGGGCCCGCATCATGTCGGCGCCGTCTATTGCCGGACCTTCAACCACTCCACCATGAGCGTGGCCACCGGAACCGCAATCCACTACACCCACTTCGAAGTGCCCGACCATCTGCCGCCCGGCAAATACCGTCTGGTGGTGATCGCCAACGGCATCGCATCGAAGCCAGTCAGCGTCCATGTCGAGCACCACGAACATCACCATGACGACTGCGAGCATGGCCATGACCACGACGAAGAGATCGTCGAGTTCGACCACGAGGAATCAAAGTACAAGGACAAGGACGCCAAGGAGGCCAAGGAGAAGGAGAAGGACTTCAAGGATGTCAAAGAGAAGGACACCAAGGAGTTCAAGGATAAAGACAAGGATTGCAAGGAATGTGAGGAAAAGCCCTGCAAAGAGAAGGATCAGAAGGAATGCGAACACAAGGGCTGCAAGGAAAAGGAGTGCCACGAGCACATGCCCTATGCGCATCACGAAAAACGGCACGAGCTGGGCGAACTGATGCACCAGGTGGGCCGCATCGCCGAGCGGATCGAACACATCGAAGGCGAGTTGCACCGCCGGCCGTTCATTCGCGGCGAGGAGCGGCCTAGCGTTGGGGAGCGCGCCCTGCACCACCAATCTGGCGAGCGGCATGCGGGCGAGCGGCATGAGGGCGAGCGGCATGAGCATGAACACCACGAGGAAGAGCACCGCTTGCATGCCGAAGAGCATCGCCGGATGGAGCATGAGCGGCTTCAAGAGGAAGAGCGCCGCCGTCACGAAGAGGAGCGCCACGGCGCCGAAACCCGGAGCGCGGAACCAGCACCCAGAGTGCCCGAAAATCCAGCCGCAACGCACGAATCCGGCCAGGGCCGGCGAGGGCCGGGCGGGCCGAAGAAGCGCTGATCGCGGCTCGGAATGCTCGTAATCCTATCCAGCGCCCATGATTCGACTGCCCGGTCCGTGGTCGAGGCATGGGCGCCCTGGGGCGCCGCGCTGTGCACACCCGCCGACCTATCGATGTCCGGCTGGCGCTACTCGGCCGGCAAGCCCGATGAGGGAGCAGCGGTTGTCGCGGGTCAGATTGTCCCGGTATCGACGATCACTGGTGTACTCACCCGATTGCCAGCAATTCACGCGGATATGTTGCCGCATATCCACGCCGCCGATCGCGATTACGTCGCGAGCGAGATGACCGCGTTCCTGATTGCTTTCCTCTCGTCGCTGCCGTGCAGGCTGCTCAATCGGCCCACTGCAGGCTCGCTGCTTGGCCCCGCCTGGCGGCCCGAGCAGTGGATTCGCGCCGCCGCGAAGGCCGGAATCCCAGTGCGGCCAATCCATCGCAGCGTTCGGCTGAGCGCGCTATCGCCACCTGAACCCGAGATTGCGGCCGAGTCGACCGTGATCGGCGATCGCATCTTCGGCGGTGGCGAACCTTCACTGGCCGCATGGACGCATGCACTCGCCCAGGCCGCCGGGGTTGGCATGCTGACTCTAGGTTTTGCCCTATACGGCAGCGGCTTGGCGCTGGCCAGCGCCAATCCAATGCCCGACTTTAATTCCCACGAAAAAATCGACGCCGCACGCGAATTTCTGCTAACCGACTCCAAGGACCAGCGGCCATGATCCTTCTCTGGGGCCTGCCCGGGGACGGGCCGTTGCGCGCGGTGTATTCCGCTCTCACAAGCCGCAATGCGCCCGTGTGTCTGTTTGATCAGCACTCCATCGCCTCCGCAACCCTGGATCTGAACGTAGGAACGACTGTCCACGGAAGCCTACAATGGGATGGCAAGGCGCTGGCACTCGAAGCCATCACAGCCATCTATGCCCGCCCCTACGATGTCCGGCGGCTGCCCATGTTGAGCGAAGCGGGCCCATTGTCACCGCTCTGGCATCACGGCTTGGCGCTCGACGACGGAATGCAGGCCTGGGTCGAGGTCACCCCGGCGCTTGTGGTCAACCGGCCCTCTATGATGGCCTCCAATGGCTCGAAGCCCTACCAGGCCGAGCTAATCCGCGCCGCCGGCTTGGACCTCCCGGACACGCTAGTCACCACAGACGCCAAGGCCGCGATGGCCTTTCACGAATACCATGGATCGGTCATCTACAAGTCAACGAGCGGGGTGCGCAGTATCGTCTCCCGGCTCGGGCCAGAGCATAAAGAGCGTCTCATGGACATCGGCAACTGTCCCACGCAGTTTCAGCAATACATCCCCGGCGTCGACTACCGTGTGCACGTTGTTGGCGACAGAGTCTTCGCCGCGCAGATAGTGTCGGATGCCGACGATTACCGCTATGCCGGCCGCTCCGGCGGTAGGACCGAAATCCGAGCATGTACGCTTGAACCGGAACTGAGTGGGCGATGCCGCCGACTTGCGGCTGAGTTGGGTTTGTTCTTCGCAGGCGTCGATCTGCGCCGTTCTCCAGAGGGTCGCTGGTATTGTTTCGAGGTCAACCCATCCCCTGGTTTCACTTTCTACCAGGAGGCCACTGGTCAAAAGATTGCGGAATCGGTAGCAAGCCTGCTGGCTGACGCATGATCGGAAACCACGGCAGCAACGCGGCGCGTGTGGCGAAGTCCCTTTCAACCAGCAGTTCGCCGCGCATGCTTTGGTTGGGAAGTCCGGTAGGCATCTCAGGGCGAGTGACGCGCCACAGGGAGAATGGCGTGGCGCGAGCGTCCGCAGCGCCCCCTTCGTACGATTTGCCGACGACCCACTCTTCGTATTTCCTTTATCGCCATGGTATTCTGTCTTAATCGAAAAAGCGGAGGTGACTCGTCACAAAATGTGCTTTCGCGCCTCTTTAGTAACGGTCGCTGCGCTCTGTGCGCCGCTGGCTCCAGGCATGTTTGCGCAGCCCGCCGGCGACCCTCCAGCCGCGCAAACCCTTTGGCTCCAGGGGAACAAGATAAAGCTCAAAACCTCCATTTACGAGAGCTCCCACTTGAGCAGCCACCCTGCCTTAGTCGTTGTCCTTCACGGGGATTTGCTCGGATTCCGTGAAGTCCCAGCGAGTACTTACCACTACATCTTTGCGGACGAGGTGACCAGGAAAATAGACGACGCGGTAGCGGCCGCCATATTGCGTCCCGGATACAGGGACCACAGTGGAGAGCGTTCAGAAGGGCAGCTTGGGCGAGCCATCGGCGACAACTACACGCGAGACCGGGTGGATGCCGTGGCTGGCGTCATCGAGGAGTTGAAAGCGAGATTCCATCCAGCGCATACGGTCCTTGTCGGACATTCAGGTGGCGCGTCGATGGCGGGCAACCTCCTGGGACTCCATCCTTCAGTGGCGGATGGCGCTTTACTCGTATCGTGTGACTGCGATGTGGCCGGGTGGCGCAAACACATGCTGCAGATGGAGCCCCATAATCCAGTTTGGTCAGCACCAATTGACATACTGTCGCCGCAAGACCTCGCCGGCGCCGTTTCGCCTTCGGTCCACATCGCGCTCCTCACAGGGGCCGGGGACAACATAGTGCCGCCGTCAATCTGCAGGGGCTATGTGGAAGCATTGAGGAAGCGAGTCCATAATGTGACGTTCACAATCGCGCCAGGTTTGGGCCATGACATGCTCTTAGAGCCCGTGACCTACGATGCGCTAAAGGCCTTGGTGCAAAGCCTCAGGTAGAACAGATTAGTCCGCGGCTTGAACGCGATTCGACTCTGCTGCAAATTCGCCACGTGAAGATGTGCAAATTCCGGTTGATCCCGCATTACGCGCGCCTTGGAGAACGCGCTCGCCCCGGCAAGCTCAGACCGCCCTTTGTACGGATCGCCGAGAATTCGCCCGGAGGAGCCAGCAGCTCGAGTCACATCTACGGTTCTTGCGTTTTACTCCAAGTGCACTGAATCTCAGAAATTTCAAGCAATATGCGGCAGAAGACAAACAAGGCGAATCTTCAATTCAATGCGCTGAGTTAGAACCAGTGGTGATAGTCTGTGCGGGGATCCTCCACGCATACACTTGCCCTAACAGATCGCCGGGAATGATCCCGCCAGGAAACGGCTGGTTATTTTCCGGGTTAATCAGCAGTCCCGCAAAGGAGGAAAAGTCGCCTTGGCGCTCGGCGGCCGTGGGCAAGTAAGCGGTTACGATGTATCCGCCACCCAGGTTTACCTTGCCACAAAATTCCTGATTGGCTGAAGACGGCGGTGGCAGCGTTTTAATCGTCGCAAGATTCGCCACCGGTACGCTTCCAACGACAAGCTTGTCCCCAGCGCTGTCTGGGCTGGTGATATAAGCGACGGAACTGAACGGTACAAACCCTGAGGGATACGAAGCGCAGCCTGCGGGTGGGGTTACGGTGGATTTAAGCACGAGAGTCAGGTACTTAGCGTCGAAATAAAGAACGTTGCGGGCGTCCGTCGTCAGGCCGGCGGATGAGCTGACCGAATTCATAAAGTTGGTCAGATCGTTTATCGCGGTCTGTTTGGCTCCCGCCGAGACTGAACCGCTGATCACATTAAGCTGCTGATCGATACTAGCGGCCACGCCTTCGCTTGTGATCCAACCGGCATGCGCCATAGTCATAACAAAGGCCTGCATGAGGTTGAGAAAATCGTCTGGCGACGATGGGACGCTCGCTACAGGAGCCACAGTAAAATTCTCAACCGTTGTGGCGTTGTCAGGGAGTTCATCAAACGCCGCCTCCAGGTCTTCCTCCGAATCAAATCCGACCATCGGAGCGAAGGTGCTGACGGCAGCCAAAATCGGAGCTGGCGGCAACTTACTCTTAAAGCCAAACCCATGCGCGGCGGCTCCGGGAGGCAATGCAGAAAGCGGCAGTATTGGTTGGACGTCGTCGGCTGCGGATGGATCGTAACTGGTAGCCGCCCACATCAGGCCCTGATTCGTGTTCAGCGGTCCAGAGATCCACCCAGCAGGGTTTTGAACCGAACTCACCGTGGCGCCTGAGAAAACCTCGAAGGTGTCTACAGAGCCCTTGGTTGGCAGCGTGTTGATCAACGAATAGGAATAAGAAAAGAGGTTGCTTGTAGAATCGAACTGCACCTGTTCGCCGACAGTCGCAGGCCCTGGCGCGTTCTGCGCGTGGGCGGTGGTGTTCTGTCCTGTACCAGGGCCGATTCGAAGAGAACTGTCGGCAGAAACACTACCGGTAATATTAAGGCGCACGTGCCAGTGACATCCTGTGCTTTCGTTCAGCTGCCCTTGGCAAGTTGGACTTGTTGGAGAGTTCCCGGGTTCAACGTAAGATTTGGCATGGATCAATGAGCCAGCGGCCATTACAATCGCTTTTTCGAGAATACCCCTGCAAAGAGCGGGAATAGGATGGACTCCGATATCAACATCTCCTCCCGCTTGGTGACTGTTGTGTGGCGGGTTGTAGTTCCATAAGCATCCTTCCCCATTCTTGTCACAGCCGCCAACATCGAACACGCCGCCGCCGGGCAAGGAGATACCCGTGAGAGTCAGCGGCAAGAGTTTACTAGCACACGATACGCCTGGCTCCGGAATGGCGGTGAGATCGTGCAGTCGGGACTCGAGGTCGGTCAGGAACTCAGCCATTATGGGGTTCGCGTAGTTGCCCAAGCGTTGATGAGACGGGGTATCGATTATTAGATCCGTATCGCCCACTGGTACCAGCCGGTTAGGGTCTTTGTTCTGCGCATCTGCACTTGTGGACAGCCAGACTCCAAGGGAGCCGGCATTGCTAGTAACGGTAGTGCTGGTATTGGTGTCGATTGCGGTGGCCGTTACAGTCAAATCTGCGGACACTGATCCGGAGTTGACAGTCGCCACACAGGTGTTGTTAGCGACATCGACCGGCGGGGGAAGAGCCCAACTGCAGTCCAAATCCTTATAGTTGACGTTTGCGAGGTTTGCATCCGGATGATCGGGATGCCAACGTGATGGATCTGCTTTGATATGGACCGTCGTTTGGGGACTGTCCGTGACGGGCTTTCCGGCGCGTTCCTCGGTCACGGTAATGTACGCCAAGCCTTTGGTGCCCGCGTACATCAAAATTGATCCTTCTGCCTTCAAACTCGTCTTCCGTTGAAGGGTCGGATCGATTCGCGACAGAGGCTGGTTGTTCGCATCAGCGATCTTAAGTAAAAGTGTCAATCCTCCTCCATCGACCACTAACGTGAGATTGACCGTCTTTTGGGCCCCGGTTGCATCGGTTACCGTGACGCTGAATGAAAAGTTGTCCGGGGTTGTCGGCGTACCTTGCAGCAGTCCGGCCGAATCGCCGGAGCCGGACGTGAACTGCATGCCCGGTATACTGCCGGACCAAGACCAAGTGTACGGCGGCGTGCCCCCGGTAGCCTGGAATCGGACGGAGTACTTTTTGTCAACGGTTGCGGACGGTACTTGCGTTGGCGAAATAGTTAGCGCTGCATTATTCACCACGAGCGTCAGATTGTCGGTGCCAATTAGCCCCGCTGAGTCGGTTACCGTGAGAGTGAACTGGTAGGTTCCCGCAGCCGTTGGCGTGCCCTCCAGTTCGCCACCATTAGTGAATTGCATGCCTGGAGGAATGGTGCCGGTAACCACCGCCTTGACGTACGGCGGGGTGCCTCCGCTTACTTCAAATTGAACCGGAGGGTAGGGTTCGCCGACAGTTGCGGGCGCGAGGCTGGCAGGAGTGATTGAAATGGGGTTGCTCCCACTTGGCTGCACTACAGTGATGGTCAGAGTTTCTGAGTCAGTAACGCTGGGATCGTTCGCATCTGGTGCGCTGGCCGAGGCGGTGGCGCCTGTTGCAGTGAATTGAACGTTTCCATAGAAAGTGTTTGTAAAATTGGCCGTCGTGTTGGCGATATCGCCGCTACTAATAGTGATCCCCCCCGGATTGCCGTTACTAGGTCCACTGAAGTAGATTTGGCCATTCGCGGCACCGGTGTATGGGGTAAGATCCTGAGCGCAGCCGGCGGCAGTGAAATTGGGGGCAGAGACGGTCACAGTTCCCGTCACCTCCAGGCTAAAATTCGGGATAGACATTACAGCCTGTCCAATCTCGGACCACGACATGGTTGTTTGGACGATCAGCTGTCCGGATAATTTTTGGTTCCAAGTGTCATTAGGATAGTCGCCGGTATTGTCTGCACACGGATAGGAATAAATCGAAGTTGCAGTTATGTTCAGCACCAGATTCCCCTGGGCCGCGGCGGGTGTGGAGGCAAAGAGGTACCCCAGAAAGATGCCCACAAAGAGAACCAAATATCGACCCACCCGGTTGGTGGGTCGACTCAGATCGAATTTGGCCGAATCGAAAGTTGGCGTTTGAGCCTCCATTGCTCACCTCGCTAATCTGGTCTACTCACGTCCATATCAGCTAGTAGCCCAGATTCAAGCAGGGCGGGCGAACACTTCTGTCAATTGAGAATGCTCTCGCAATTTTACAACAGGTGTCTAGCCCATTCGCCATTCGTGGAAGTGCCCCACCTGGATTTATAGTCGCCAGCCCGCTGATTTGCAACTCACGTCCGAGTGCTTCGGGCGGATCACGCCACCCGTACAAAGCTGGGATTGGTGACGCGGGTCTGAAGTCGGCTTGTGGGCAACGTGAGTGTAATTTGCTCCTGGTCCTGGATTTGCGTCATTCAACTCACGTCCTAGCCTGGAGGTATTCTTGTGAGCGCCGTCGAGCCGTTGATTCAGATATTCGAGCCGATTGACGATGGGGCGCAGGTAGTTGGTATCAGGGGCCGCTGTTTTGCTTTGTGACGCAGGTCTGCAAGGTGCTCGCGCTCGGGAGGGTAGGAGATGAGAATAAAGTTGCGAAACGTTGCTTGCTTTGAGGAGGAGGCACTCGTAGAGCTTCATGAGCCGCACCATGTGACCAAGGACGACGGCACGGTTCCGGGGTAACTCCTCGTCCCTCTGTCCCTTCCCGCGCAAGGCGACGCCGGTCCGCAGCAGGTACGATGTTCGGTTCATGATTTCTACTGAGAATCCCACGAACGCGTCGCCGGTGGCCATGGGTGGCAATGCATGTTGTGCGTCAATCCATTCGGTGATTGCCGGAAGATTCGTATACAGGGTGAACTCAGGAGTGTTGGCCGCCATACGATGAGCGTCTCACAGGCGAGGGAGAGCCAGAAGTCCGGTTGGAGGACATGAGCAACGCTGCCGGTAGCGGCAGTTGGCAGTTCTACTACAACGCTGGATCTCGGGACTGGCCGAGCCGAGCTTAGAAAAATACAATGGTGAAGCGAGACATTTTTCCGCTAACGGCGTCAGATACACCATGCGATTCAGGCACGTTCTTCGCCGGCTTGCCCGCGCGCCGATGTTTACACTTATTACCGTGCTCACTCTGGCGGTCGGAATCGGTGCCAACAGCGCGATTTTCAGCGTGATCAACGGAGTTTTGTTGAAGCCGCTGCCTTATCGGAACGCCGCTGAGTTGATCGATTTGAACCACACGGCTCCCGGTGTGAACTTCCCGGACGCCGATCCGGCGCCGTTTCTTTATTTCACCTATCGCGAGCAGGGCCGGACATTCCAAACCCTCGGTTTGTACCATTCGGATTCCTGCACAGTTACAGGACTCGCCGAGCCGGAAGAAGCGCGGTGCCTGGGCGTAACGGCTGAAATCCTGCCCATGCTCGGTGTGCAGCCGGCGCTGGGCCGCTGGTTTTCCCCACAAGACGATGCGCCGGGCAGCCCACTCACCATGATTCTGATGTATGGCTGGTGGCAGGCGCGATTTGGAGGCGACCGCTCGGTGATCGGGCGCGAGATCAGGGTGGACGGCATTCCCCGCCAGGTAGTTGGCGTCATGCCAGCGAATTTCCGTTTTCTCGAGCGCAATGCGGCGTTCCTGGAGCCGTTGCAGTTGGAGCGCAATCAGGCGTTTCTAGGCCAATTCGATTATCCGGGAATAGCACGCCTGAAGCCCGGCGTAACCATCGAGCAGGCCAGCGCCGACATCGCGCGCATGATTCCGATTGCGCTGCATAGTTTCCCGCCGCAGGCCGGCCTCACGGTAAAAGTATTCGAAGAGGTGCGGCTGGCTCCGAAGCTGCGATACCTGAAACAACTCGTGGTTGGCGATCTCGGGAAAACGCTGTGGATACTGATGGGAACGCTCGGCATCGTTTTGCTGATCGCGTGCGCTAATGTCGCGAATCTGCTGCTGGTTCGCGCCGAAGGGCGGCAGCAGGAACTGGCGATTCGCGCGGCGCTGGGCGCGGATTGGCGCGACATCGCCCGGGAGCTATTGATGGAGAGCGTCGCGCTCGGGCTGCTGGGCGGCGCGCTAGGTTTGGGGCTTGCATACGCCGCGATTCGAGCGCTGATCGCGATGCCTTCGGCGCATCTGCCGCGGCTGAATGAAATTTCGATCGATTCCGCGGTGAGCCTGTTCACGCTCGGGATTTCGTTCGCCACGGGAATCCTGTTCGGGATGATTCCCGTCATCAAATATGCCGGTCCGCGAGTCGCCGACGCGCTGCGCGGCGGCGGACGAAACTCTTCCCAGAGCAGGGAACGGCATCGTGCGCGCAACGTCCTGGTGGTGGTGCAGGTAGCCCTGGCGCTGGTGCTGTTGATCGGCTCCGGATTGATGATCCGGACGTTTCAGGCGCTGCGGCGTGTGGATCCGGGATTCGATCCGAAGGACGCACTGACGCTGCGCATCGCCGTTCCGGAAACGCGGGTGAAGGACCCGGACGCGGTGATGCACTTGGAGCAGGGCATCCTGGAAAAGATTGGAGCGATTCCCGGAGTCACTTCAGCCGGAATCGCCAGCAACATTCCCGGGGACGAGACCAGCGGCAGCGATCAAGTCTACGCCCGTGACAGAACGTATCAATCCGTGCCTCCGTTGCGCCGGCTAAAATTCGTCTCGCCCGGATTGCTCGGTACCATGGGCAACCGCCTGGTGGCGGGCCGCGAATTTACCTGGACCGATGGGTACCAGCGGCACCCAGTTGCGATGCTTTCCGAGAATCTCGCGCGCGAGCTATGGCAGGACCCCAAGCGCGCCATCGGCAAAGAGATTAGGGCCAATCCGAAAGACCCCTGGCGCGAGGTGGTCGGAGTGGTGAGCGATGAGCGCGAGGACGGGGTACAAGAGAAAGCACCGGCCATCGCATATTATCCATTGCTGATGAACAATTTCGAGGGAGAGCCGTCAGCGGTGGGGCGCAGCGTTTTCTATATCGTGCGCAGCAAGCGCGCGGGATCGCAAAGTTTGCTGGCGGACGTGCAACAGGCGGTCTGGTCGTTGAATCGTAGTCTTCCACTGGCGAATGTGCGCACGCTTCAGGAGATCTACGACAAATCGCTGGCGCGCACCTCATTCACGCTGGTGATGCTGGCGATTGCGGGCGCGATGGCGCTATTGATCGGAATGGTGGGAATATACGGCGTGATCTCCTACTCCGTCTCCCAGCGGAAGCGCGAGATCGGGATTCGCGTGGCATTGGGCGCCCGCCCGCAAGATGTGACGCGCATGTTCATCGCCCACGGATTTGTGCTGGCCCTGATCGGCGTGGCCTGCGGGTTAACCGGCGCGGCGGCTCTGACGCGCGTGCTAGGATCGCTGCTGTTCGGCGTAAACCCGCTGGACCCGTTGACCTACGCCGCAGTCTCCCTTGGCCTGATCGCGGCCGCAATCGTGGCAAGCTACATCCCGGCCCTGCGCGCAATGGGTGTAGATCCAGTGGAAGCTCTGCGCGCGGAGTAACGGTGGCTATTGGGCGGAGGGAGGCTTCAGCCTGCCTGACGGAAGATGGCGGTGGAGAGGTCTTACTGCGATCTGGTCGGAGAACCTTCGCTTTACCACTGCGAATCGGAGGAGAAGTTACGGCGCTTCCCTTGCGCGATCACGTGCCGTTGACAAGCGCGCCGGTGGCCGCCGTTCCATCGCGGCGGTGACCCACCAAAGAGATGAAAAGGGCCAGAGACGCGATGTGAATGGGAGCGCTAGGCTGCTTCCACGATCTCGCCGGTTCTTTTGCTATTTTCGCGCTTTGCCGGCTGCCAGTTCTTTCACAGGCCGCACCTCGACTCCGCCGAGCCGGCCTCCTGGAATGTGCGAGGCCAGTTGGATGGCCTCATTCAGATCTCTCGCCTCGATCAGGACAAAGCCTCCGATCTGCTGGTTGGTCTCAGCGAAGGGCCCATAAGTGACTGACACGTTTCCGTTTCTTTGCCGAACTGTGGCCGCCGCAGTTACCGATTCCAGCGCCTGAGCCGCCAGAAAGTGGCCGCCCTTCTTTAGAGAGTCATCGTATTCCAGACTCTCGTCGTCGAGCGCCCGTAAATCGCTTTCGGACATTGCATGCAGCTTCTTTTCATCGACGATAACCATGCACAGGTACTTCATTTTCCCCCCATCGGAGGTCCGGCCGTCCCGTCTGACCAAGTGCTGACTGGAACAAGAAAAATGGTCAGCCGGCTTTGAGTATCCTTCAAGGCTAAGATCGGGGACCCCGGCAGGCCCGCGCCCCAAGCTTTAGGATCAGTGAGCGGAAGGAAGAACATCAAATGCGGGTGCCAGTGCCCATCGCTGTCGCTCAAATACCCTTGTTTGGACAGCATGTAGCACATCGCGCCGATTTCCGGCGACGGCAATTCCTTTTTGTCGAGAGCGGCTGAGATATCCGCGAACATCTGAGCTTTGGATCGTCCAGCCAAGATCAACTCGGTTTTCCGGAAGGTTAGGGGAAGGTAGGATCGTACGGCCGGGGCGTTCAAGCAGAGGGGGCCTCTCAGTTTGGGATTCCAAAAATCGGGATTGTCGCTCGGGGCGGTCCAGCCTCGTTCCACCAGGCACACGAAACCGTTCTTGCCCTTGACGGCGGTTTTGTAACCGTGTTGGCCCATGACCATGACCTCCGCGTCGCGCGAGACGGATTCCGGGCCTGCACTCCGCGCCAGGGCTATTTCGGCGTCCGGCGCCATCATGTACTGGTCGACTGGGGCCATCTTAGGATATGGAGAATCCCGGGCCTGCGCCTGAGCTTCGAAAGCCGCGACCGGAACGATCAGCAGCGTCATTTTCGCCAAAAGTGCTTGCATATCGGTTTTTCCTCTTTCGATGGCGTGGGTTTGGTCCTCCGCCTATCTAGAGTCGTTCCGGGAAGGCCAAAATAGACAGCCTGATCGAAAAAAGTAGGCTGAAATGGCGTTGTCCGTTACGGCGCGACCCGCGCGGGTTGGGAATCGTTATATCGACTTTGTATCACCCCCGGATTGGTGATGCCGACTAGAGACTGAAGATCGAGGCCCGGGGGTACTGGGGCCCTTTGCCGGAATCAGACGCCGAGGACCCGCATTAAAAATCTGGTCCGCCTCGGCAAACAGCGCTGAGACGGCCGCAAAGTTCAAATCAGCGAACCTCACGAAGCTGAAATTGTTTCGGCCCATGCGACATTCGCCCAGTCTGCCAGCGTACGACTGCAGCAGCGGGGCGCCATCTTTGGTGACCGAGAGGTAAACGCTTATGTAGCTCTTTTGCAGCGCCACGCCCACAACAGGCCACTCTACCTGTTGGCCGGACTTCGCAAGGTATTGGGATTTTCCGTAGCCAATCATTTTGAAGCGCATTCCCGGTTCTCCGGCTGGCGCGCCCTGGTGGAAATAACGACTGAGTCCTGGCGCGGATTGTTTCAAAAGTTTGTCTAGCTTTTGCAGATCGATCTTCCGAATGGGATCGAAGTCGAGATAGGTGTCCAACGTGTCCGCGTTTACTCGAAACATATTGTCTGGCGGCAGTGGCTGAAGGCTTTTGAACCTTCAGAACGCATCTTCCGTCGAGGTTCAGGGCGGCGCCTTAGCAGATTATCCTATCAGGTTCTCTTTTCCCGGGCTCATACTTTGATCAACATACTTTGATCAACGACGAAGTGTTGGCGTTCGTCATCCGGCACAATGTGCCTGAGCATGTCGCCAGATGGCTCGGAGGTCCAATGTGAAAAAAAGCTGGATGACATTTCACTTGCTGGTGGTGGTGATCGGTACGGCTCCGGCGAGTGGACAGTGGAGGACGCCTTGGAGCTACGAGGGCGCAAGAGGGCCCGAGCATTGGAGCGACCTTGATCCGGAGTATGCTGCCTGCAACGGTAAGGAGCAATCGCCGGTGGACATTCGCAATGCGCGGAAAGACAACCTGCCCCCGATACGCTTCGAATACAGAAGCTCGCCGCTCAAGTATTTAATAAACAACGGCCACACTATCCGGGTGAACTATCATACCGCCGCAGCTGGTGGTTTCCTGATTGTGGGAGAAGAGCGCTACCAGCTAACGCAATTCCACTTTCACCGTCCCAGTGAAGAATACATTCACGGCAGGCCATACGATATGGTGGTCCACCTAATGCACCAAGCCGGCGACGGCAAGGTGGCCGGCGTTGCAGTGCTTTTGCAGGCCGGCAATCCGAATGAAACAATTGCCCGGATCTGGGAACATTTTCCGAAGACCGAGGGTAACGAGGAAGAGATTCCGGGCGTCGAGGTGAATCCCGCCGGCCTGTTACCTCATGAGCATTCCTACTACATGTACATGGGGTCTCTGACCGCGCCGCCGTGCGATGAGGGTGTCACGTGGTTTGTACTGAAGTCCCCAGTGGACATTTCGCCAGAGCAGATCGACGCGTTTGCCAAGCTCTATCCGCACGATGTCCGGCCCCCCCAGCCGCTGAACGGCCGCATCGTGAGGGAGAGCCGGTGACGCGACTCTTGGCGGTCTTAGCAGGCGGAAGGCGTAGCCAGCTCCACGAATCCTGCACACAGCCCGTGAAGAAGTTTTGGATCAACGGAAGGTTAGGGAACGCTGCTGCTTTAAGCGGGGGAGATCGGCACAATCAATTGGCTCGCAGGTGAGAGACAGAATCCGTGGAAAAATGGCCAAAGGCACCGGCTCCCTTACGGTCGCGGTTCGGTCTTGTGCAGCGCTTAATCGGCACGGGCATGGCCGCTACTTGCTCGCGAGCACGGCCGCCAAATACCGGAGTTCAGACTCCACTTCGGAGGGATCGGCCACAGTATCCGCGATCTCCTGGCGAAAGAGTTCGCGATATCTCTTGCGAAGCCTGTGGATGGCCACTTTGAGCGCTCCTTCCGAGGTGTTCATTTCGCGTGCCAGTGCGGCGTAGGGGGCTTCGGACTGCCCGAGAAGGAACACCTTCAAGCGCTCGAAGTGCTCCGGCCGGCCGTGGTGCACGAACTCGTTTCGCAATCTGTCAACCACTCGGTCGAGCATCGAAAGCGCCCAGCGCCGTTCGAAGATCCGTTCAGGAGTCTCATCGTGGGCGGGCTCGCGTTGGTACCGCTCTTCGCCGGAGGGGAATTCAAGCGGCATAAGCACCCCACCACCGCGCTTTTGCGCGCGATGGCGGTCTTCTTGGTCGGCCACAAAGAATTTCAGGGACGTCAAAATAAAAGACCGGAACCGGCCCTTGTCCGGGTCAGCGCGATCGAGATATCGCCCTTCCAGCACGCGCAGGAAGAACTCCTGCGTGAGATCCTGCGCCTGATCTGCCGGATAACCGCGCCGGCGCAGATAGGCATATAAAGGATACCAGTAGTTCTCACAGAGATCGGCCAGAGCCGAGCGAGCTTCCTTCCGATGCGGATCGCCGGCCGCGACCACCAGGGTCCAGCGTGTGGTCGGAAATTGGGATGATCCCGGCGTGTGGAAAGTCTCGCCGTTCGTCATGGTCTTATCCTCATGGGCATTCCTCTAAACACGATAAGGAATCCTGAACGCAAGGTTACACGCGATTATGGTCGTTTGGCGGACTGAGCCTGGGCTTCCTGCACAACCGGAATGCCGGGATCGGCATCCTTCCAAAGAGCCAACAGATCCTTGTAGACGGCGGCTGATTTCGCGCTTTCTCCGGAAGCGGACAAGGCTCGGGCCAGTTGGAGGCGCGCCATTGGTCCAATCGGGTCGTTCAGCATGAGCCCCGGATGATCAAGAATTTTCTGAAACTCGGCCGCGGCCTCGTGCTGGCGGCCCATCCAGGCGTAAGTGATACCGCGCACGTAAACCGGATACATGGCTCCGAAGAAGGCGCCAGAGTAGAAGGCTGTACCCGGAATAGCGAGGTCATACGGAGTTGCCACCTGTGTCATTTCGAGCGCTTTTGCTCCGTCACCCTGGTTGAGAGCTTCGAGCGCCCGCAGCGCTGGCAGGTAACTGAACTGGACGGACGTGTCGTCGGGGTAGAGCTTTGCGAGGTCCGTCTCGATCTTGTGAGCTTGCGCGGGATCGTGCAGAAGTGCGAGCGCAAAGGCAGGTCCATAGTCGGCGTCCCGGCTTCGGTAGAGCAACAACGCCCCAACCGCGTTTCTTTGTCCCGCCTCACGAATCCCGAACAGTGCGTTCCATACCGCACGAGATCCTTCAAACAAGGCGGCCCGCTCGCGCAAACCTGCCTGACGAGATAAGCTCACCGCCCGGTCCGACAGCCGGGCCGCTTCTTTCAGGCGGCCCCGATAAGCCATGGTCAGAGCTTCCTGGTGCTCAAACCATCCCTGGGCCTCCGATTTGGCCTGACGTTGCGTCATTTCCCTTTCCATTGCCGGGTGGTCGTTTCTCAGAAAAGCGATGAAGTACCGGCACACCGAGAACTCAATGGTTTCGATTTTTCGATCCGATGCCTTACGAAGTACTGCGTCGGCTTCTGACAGGCGGTTCAGGTAGATGTACGCAAAAGCCACATTTGCGTAACCAATGGAGTAATCCGAATCGAGTTCGATCGCCTTGAGACCTTCTGCCGCGGCTTTGTCGTAATGGCCGGATCCCTGCGTCGTGAAGGCCGCCAAGAATCCGTGAGCGTTGAGATCCCGAGGATACTTTTGCGCCCACGATTCCAGGGTTTGCCGCGCCAGTTCCAGGTTTCTGGTTACCTGACGGTGGTAATTGAAAGTGATGAAATAGTTCTCCAGATCGCTCACACCATTTCGCAGTGCATAAGCCTTAGCAATATTCTGCGCTCCCAGTTCGGACTCGCCGAAAGAGGCATAGAGCCGGCCGAGGTTGGCATAAGCCATTGCAAATTTCGGATCGATCTCGATGGCCCGCTTCAGCAGCGGGATGACTTCGGTTGACTGAGCCGCGCGCTGTTGTGACTTCATTGCCGCGCTGTAGGACCTCCAGGCCTCCAACGACGGCGTGGTGGCCTCAGCCGGCAGACTCGGCTCCTTCTTCGCCGGTGGAATCGATTCCCGTGCCCGGGTCCCGAACCGGTTCGCCATTTGGCCCAGCTGCTTGAACACCTCCTCTTTTTTGGCCGCGGATGCCTGCTGTTCGTCCAGAATATCTCCAGTGCGGCAATTCCTTGCGCGCAAGCCCAAGACGTACTGGCTTCCGAGACTCGTGATGGAGCCCTCCACGACTGCTCCGCTGCCTGTCCGCTCGCAGATTTCGGACGCAACATCCGGCGTGAACTTCGTATCCGCAGGCCGGACCATCAGGCGCAGTGTGTCGCTCATGCGCGCATCGGAAACGACGCTGAGGTACGGGGATTTCTCAAGCTCGCCCGTCATTACCTGGCGAAGCGTAGCGTCGAATGCTGGATCGCCGGTGGTATTCACGAAAGCTGCGAGAACGATGGGGCGTTTGTCTGTCGACTGGGGTTTGGGCTGAGGGTTGCGGTGCGTGAACGACCAGACGGTTAGTACGCTCAACAGGATGAATCCCACGCCGGTGGCCGCGCCAAAAGCGGCCAGCCTGTGCCTGCGAAGAAACTTCCGCCCTCGGTATAGGCGGGTCGGCGGCGACGCCAGCACTGGCCGATGCTCAATGTATCTTTGAATGTCGGCTGCGAACTCAGTCACCGACGGGTATCGCCGTTCCCGCACTTTTTCCAGAGCCTTCATCGCGATGCTGTTCAGGTCGCCATCCACCAGGCGGCGCAGAGAAGCCGGATCCGTCTGGCGGCGCGCGGCAATATCGGCCGCTGCCGCGCCCATGGTGGTCAGCTTTCGCGAAAGCGGAGGGGCCTCCTCTTCACGGATGATCCGGAGCATCTCGGCTAAGCCTGCCTGCCGCATACTGGCTGCATCGTAAGGAACGGTGCCGATCAGCAACTCGTACAAGATTACGCCCAGCGAATACACATCCGAGCTCTCATCCACATCTCCAGTCGTCACCTCGGCTTGCTCAGGACTGGCATATTCCGGCGTACCCACCATCTGGCCGAATTGCGTTAGCAGAGTAGTTTCTAGGGCCCACTGGCCGGTCGCCTTGGCGATACCGAAATCGATCACTTTGGGAACGGGCGTGCCGTCCTGTTCCATCACCAGCACATTCGACGGCTTGAGATCGCGATGGATCACGCCTTTTTGATGCGCGTGCTGTACCGCGCGGCACACCGCGAGAAAAAGCTCCAAGCGTTGGCCGATTGCGATCCGATTGCGGTCGCAGTACTGCGTTATGGGTACGCCTTCGATGTACTCCATTACGAAGTAAGGCCGGCCCTTCGGCGTGGCGCCGGCGTCGAAGATCCGCGCGATGTTCGGGTGGTCCATCATGGCGAGCGCCTGACGCTCGTTGGCGAAGCGGGCGAGTACCTGGCCGGTGTCCATGCCGAGTTTTACTACCTTGAGAGCTACCGAGCGGCGAATGGGTTCGCGCTGCTCGGCCAGGTACACGGTGCCCATACCGCCTTCGCCTAAAGATCGCAGGATACGATAACGGCCGAAATCGTCATCGCTGACCGCTGTGGCTGAGTGGATGGTCTGAGTTTCGGAGTCGCCTGCGCCAACCAAACTATCAAAAGCGCCCTGGATCAGACATTTTGGGCACAGGCCCGCGGGATCATCGGAACCCAATTCCTCTCCGCACTGAGGGCAGTTCGGCATCTGGACCAGAGTCGCAACTATTCTATGCCTTCGCCCCAGACGCTGTAACCATCACGCGGCGATTCCTTATTGGTGGTGAGCCGGATTGGAACCGGCAAAACAGATCAAAAAGGAGATTCCTCATGAAACACAGCACCATCGGAAAGACTTTCACAATGGCCGCAGTCACCGCACTCGCTCTGGGCTTGGCATCGGCAGCGAAGGCCGACAACAACAAAGGATGCTCGAACGCGACTCTGCGGGGTTCCTACGCGCAGGCCGGCACGGGCGTAATTACAGCCCCGCCCGACCAAGCCGGCCCGTTCGCCAACGTCGGGACGCTTGTTTTCGACGGAAACGGCGGTCTTACAGGCACGCTGGTGGTGAGCAGTAACGGCAGCAGCTCCCCAGCGACCGAAACAGGAACTTATACCGTGAATTCCGATTGCACCGGAACTTACACGGTCCAGATTGCTCCCTTTGGTATCACATCGCAAGCATTCTTCGCCATCGATACCAACGGGGACGAATTGGAAATCATCGTGACGGACCCGGGCTCGGTAATCACTTGCGTCGCCAAAAAGCTGTATCCAGGAAGAGCCATTTGAAAGTCTGAGCCGCTCGAACCAGCTGGCTGACGAATTCCGGTCCTCGCGAAACGTGGCGCGGCGCTATGGCAAAAGCCACAGCTGCCGCGCTGCATAGCTTTAGAGGGAGTAGGCATGCGCGATCTCCGCACGGATTTCCCCAGAGTGCTCTTCCAGAGATTGGGAATTACGAAAAATAAGGATGACTCAAAAAGGGCAGCTAACATGGCCTGAGGTGCAGTCACTGGGCTCCGCGGAGAACCTCGATTCGGGGATTCTCCGGGATAGGAGGCTGGACGTGGATGAGAAGGACGACGTCCAACGAGCCGTATGGTATCGAGGACACCGGCTGGCTTTGCATTAAACGCCGCGGTAGCGCATGGGCACGCAAACGGCGCGGGTTACCAACCCGCGCGCAGGATGCCATGCCAATGTTACCTAGTGTTTTGCCGGAACCGAGATTTCGGCCTGGTGGGGCAGGGCCATGCCATGCCGGGATCTCGAGGAAGTGACTTTCCAAGCACGCAGGTTTGCGACAACCGGCTTATGACCCACTTGGCAGGGCATG
>DASYNU010000231.1:0-13182 GCA_036008345.1 Bryobacteraceae bacterium | reverse complement strand
TGGTGGCCGAATACGCCGATGTCCTCCAAATTGGAGCGCGCAACATGCAGAACTTCGCGCTCTTGAAGACGCTGGGAAAATGCGGCCGCGCGGTTCTATTGAAACGCGGCATGAGCTCCACCATCCGGGAACTGCTGATGTCGGCCGAATACATCGTTGCGCACGGCAATCCGAATGTGATCCTGTGCGAGCGCGGCATCCGCACTTTCGAAACCGCCACGCGCAACACTTGCGACATCGCCGCCGTCGCCGTGTTGGATGAGCTGACTCACTTACCGGTAATCCTCGACCCGAGCCACGCTACCGGCAAGCGCAGCTTGGTTCCAGCATTGTCCCGCGCCGCAGTCGCCATCGGAGCCGACGGCCTTTTGGTGGAAGTGCATCCGTGGCCGGAAAAGGCCGTAAGCGACGGAGCGCAGTCGCTGGATCTCCCGCAGTTCCGCAAAATGATGCAGGATTTGCAGCCCTACCTCGCTCTGTGGAAAGAGGCGCGCGTGACACCAGCCACCGCCGCGGTGTAACCTTAGCCCTAAGTGCGCTTTCGTTTTCAGCCTTGGCAACTAGCCTTGCTTGTGGTCATAGTCTGCGCGGCGTCTGTCGCGGGCGTTTATCTATATCGGACGCGCGGAGGTTCCAAGCCCTCCGATCTGGTTTCTTATCTCCCCACCGCCAATGCCACCGTTGTTTATGTAGACGTGGATGCGCTCCGCCGCTCCGGCATTCTCAAAATGATCACCGGCTCCAAAGCCGCCGAGGAGCTGGAGTACCGCCAATTTGTCGACGCCACTTTGTTTGATTACCGCGAGGATCTGGATTCCGTCGCCGCCGCGTTCAAAGACGGCCAAGTCTTCCTGGTGCTGAAGGGGCGCTTCCACTGGAAGAACCTCATGGACTACGCCATCCGTCAGGGCGGATCGTGCCACAATAGTTTCTGCACCACGCCCAGCAGCCGTCCCAACCGGCGTGTGTCGTTCTATCCGGTGCGGCCCGGTCTGATGGGGCTTTCCATCAGCCAGGACGATTTCGCCGCATATCAGGTTGCGCGTAAATCCGGCAAGCTGGCCCTTGCCCCCCCGCTCCAACCGGTCTGGGTGGTGGTTCCCGCGCTCGCCCTGCGCGATGCCGATTTGCTGCCCGCCGGCACCAAACCCTACGCCACCGCGCTAAAGAATGCCGAAGAGATCGTCTTCAGCATCGGAGCTCAAGAAGATCACCTGCAAGTTTCCATCAATGTCCAGTGCCGTGACGCGAACGACGCCTCCACTTTGCAGAAGGATTTTGAAAACACTACCGACACTCTTCGCAAGTGGATCGCGCGCGAGCATCAACACCCCAATCCAACGGATCTGAGCGGCATCCTTGTAGCGGGAACATTCCGTCACGACGATAAGCGTGTCTTCGGACAATGGCCCATCCCGCGCGCGTTCGTGGATGCCATGGTAAGCGAGTCCTTTTGATCTATTGTGGCGCACGCACTCCTGCGTGCCGCGTCGACACTCGTGTCGACGTCCGGTTTGGAACATACGCCCGCCCCTTTACAACCTCATCTCCGGTTTTGTATAAGTCAAGAGCATGGAAAAACGCACGCTCGGCAAAACCGGCATGGATGTCACCGTTCTCGGCTTTGGCGGCGCCGAAATCGGCTACCACGGCATCCCTCTTCCAGTTGCTTCGCGCCTCCTCAATAGCGCGCTCGATGCCGGCCTCAATGTTATCGATACCGCGGAGTGCTACCCCACTAGCGAGGAACTAATCGGCAACTCAGTCGCCGCGCGCCGCAAAGAATATTTCCTCTTCACCAAATGCGGTCACGATAAAGACGGCGATCACTGGAACCCAAACAAAATGGCGGAACAGATTGACCGCAGCCTCGTCCGCCTGAAGACGGACCGCATCGATCTGGTGCAGTTGCATAGCTGCACCGAGGAACAACTTCGCCAGGGCGATGTCATCGATGTTGTGAAACGCGCCCAGGATGCCGGCAAAACCAGGTTCATCGGTTATAGCGGCGACGGCCACGCGGCGCTCTACGCGGTCGAGAGTGGCCTCTTCGATACCCTGCAGATCTCGGTTAGCATCCTCGATCAGGAGGCCATCACTCTCGCGATTCCGGCCGCGCTTGCCAAAGGCCTGGGGGTCATCGCCAAACGCCCCATTGCCAACGCCGTCTGGAAACACACTTCCAAACCCGACCCTTACTATCAGCCCTATTGGGAGCGCCTTTCCAAACTCAACTACGGCTTCCTCAAAGGCGATTTCCAGAATGCCGTTTCCATCGCCCTTCGATTCACCCTCGCCGTGCCAGGAGTTCACACGGCCATCGTCGGAACAACTCAACCAGATCGCTGGCGTCAAAATGCAGAGCTCCTGACGGCCAGTCCGCTCTCCCAGCACCAGTTCGAAGAAATCCGAGCCAAATGGAAATCCACCGCTGGTCCCGATTGGATCGGCCAGACGTAGGGCAGGATGGCATCCCAATGTCACTTAGTTTTCCCAGAATCGAAACTTGGAGGGGCAGTGGGGCAGGGCCATGCCCTGCCGGGGTCCTGGGCGAGCCCATTTCCGGTTCGCAGTAAGCCCCGGCCCCTCCTCAGGTTGCACAAGCGGGATCAAAAGACGGCTGGCCGGGCATGGCCCTGCCCCACCAGGGGCCCAGTCCCTGAGATGGGAAACTAAGTGGCATTCGGGATGCCATCCTGTCCGCGGTTGTCAACCGCGCAAGTCCTGACATGTGATATATTGACTACCTGTGGGTAGGTCGCGTCTTGCGTAGTCCCGCTTTTCCAAACCTCTCATTAAGTCGGTGACAGGAGATATCTTATGAACCTTCGTCCGCTGCACGACCGCGTTTTGGTCCGGCGCCTGGAAGAACAGGAATCCATGCGAGGCGGCATTATCATTCCCGATTCCGCCAAAGAAAAACCGCAACAGGCCGAAGTGGTTGCCGTTGGAAGCGGCAAGTTATTGGAAGACGGCCTGCGCGCGGCGCCCGACGTGCACGCCGGTGATCGGATTCTGTTCGGCAAATACTCCGGCTCCGACATCACCATAGAGGGCCAGGAATACCTGATCCTTCGCGAAGACGAAATCTTAGGAGTTCTCGGAAAATGAATAAACTCGCCTGCGCAATTTTCGCCCTTGCCTCCATCGGCATCGCTTCGGCCCAGAAGATAGCCGTAATCAACTCACAGAAGGCTGTCCTCGAAACCGCCGAAATCAAGAAAGCCCAAGTGGATCTCGAAACCAAGTTCAAGCCTCGCCAGGACAAGATTGTGCAACTCCAAAAGGACTTGCAGACCATCGATTCGCAACTCAACGGCGGCAAGTTAAACGCCATGGGCGAGCAGGAATTGCGGGCCGAAGGGGCGAAAAAGCAGCGCGACTTGCAGCGCCTCCAGCAGGACCTGCAGGACGATGTCAACCTGGAGCGCAACGACATTCTTCAGCGATCCGGTACCCGTATGCAGGAAGTGGTGAAAAAGTTGGCCGAGGCCAAGGGCCTGGACATCGTGGTAGATACCACCAATACGGTCTTCTACAAACCCGCCTTCGATCTCACCGCCGAAGCCGTTACCGCCTATAACCTGGCCTATCCGGTAAAATAGTTTCAGCAGAAGATGGCCAGTTACCTGGAAGCTTACGGGGCTTCGGAACAGCTTCGCGCGCGGCGAATCTACCTTCTTAAGATCTCCGCTGTGATATTGGCGTTTGCTTTGACCGCGGCCGTTACACTGTACGCCCTCCTCAAGAATCGAAGCGAAGAGCAGCAAGCCAAGCTTTTTGCTCATCTGTTGAACGACCACAACTATTCCGAAGCCTATAAATTGTGGGGATGCACTACTGCCCACCCTTGCCCAAACTACCCGGAGAACAAGTTCCTGGAAGATTGGGGGCCGCATAGCCCGCACGCCGACGAATCCAGCGCCGAAATCGGATTGTCCCAATCTTGCGGATCAGGCGTAATAATCCGTCTCGACTACCCAGGTTCCGAGGAACCCGTCCCGCTGTGGATTGAGCGCTCATCCAAAGTCATCAGCTTCTCGCCGCAGCCCGAATGTCCCGGCCGCCACCTGCATCTAGGTGCGTGGCTGCGCTCAGTCTTCAAGCACTAGAAATCAAACGCACCGGTCGCTAACGCTCGCGGTTCAGCTCCGTTATGTACGGCCGGGGGCATGCGTAACCGAACCGCGACCGTAAGGGAGTCGGTGCCTTTCGCGATTTTCTCACGGGTTCAGAAGAGCTTGTTGCCGCCGATTAGACGGACGCCCCGCGCGTCAGCAAGGTGACCAGCCGGTGCTTCGGAGGGCAGTCCCTCTCCACCAGCCAGCGCCTCTATCTGCCAAAATAAACATGGGCGGTCAAAACTGTGCTGTCGGAGGCTCGCACAATGCAATTGCGCGTACTTGCGTTTGTTCTCGCTGGGGGCAAAGGGACTCGCCTCTCTCCGCTCACCAAGGAGCGCGCCAAACCCGCCGTTCCTTTTGGAGGCCGCTATCGCATCGTCGATTTCGTCCTGAGCAATCTGGTGAACTCCGGCATTTATTCCGTCTACGTGCTGGTTCAGTTCAAGAGCCAGTCTCTGCTGCAGCACCTCCGCGAGGGATGGGAAGCCTCCAGCCTGCTGCGCAATCACTTCATCATTCCAGTTCCCGCCCAGATGCGGTCTCAAAATGAGGATTGGTATCGCGGCACTGCCGACGCCATCTATCAAAACATGAACCTCATCGAACAGGCCGAACCCCACGTGGTGGCCATCTTCGGTGCGGACCATATTTATCGCATGAACATTCGCGAGATGGTGGAATTCCACGTCGAGCGCGGCGCGCAGGCCACCGTCTCGGCCATCCCAGTCGAAAAAGAGCAAGCGGTTGAGTTTGGCGTCATCGAAACCAAAGAAGATGGACTGATCGTGGGTTTTCACGAAAAGAAATCGGACGCGCCAACCATGCCCGGCGATCCGAACCGCGTCTACGCGTCCATGGGGAATTATCTTTTCAGCACCAAGCTGCTGCTTGAGGAGCTGCGCGCCGACGCGCAGAATGAGCATAGCTCCCACGATTTCGGCCGTGATATCCTGCCGGGCCTCATCGGCCGCGCCGACATGTTCGCCTACGATTTTCAGACTAATCGCATCCCTGGCGATCCCGCGGGCGCTCCTATCTACTGGCGCGATGTGGGAACCATCGACGCGTATTTCGACGCCAACATGGATCTGCGCTCTATCTCGCCCGAGCTCAATCTCTACAACCGCCAATGGCCCTTGCGCACCGCCGGCTATTCCGACGCGCCCGCCAAATTCATCTTCGACGCCGAGGGCCGGCGCGGCCATGCTATCGATTCCATCGTGGCCGGCGGGACAATTCTATCCGGCGGCCTGGTTCGGACATCGGTGATTGGCCGCGGAGTACGTATTCACTCTCACGCCTACGTCGAGGATTCCATCATTTTCGACAACTGCGACATCGGCCGAAGGGCCCGCGTTCGCCGGGCTATTCTCGACAAAAACGTGCGTGTCCCTCCCGATGCCGTAATCGGCTACGATTTGGAGCGCGACCGCGAACTTTATCACGTCACCGACACCGGCATCGTTGTGGTGGAGGGCCATCGCTCGCCAGTCGACATCGCGAGCATGAATCTATAAACGACCTGTGGCGCACGCACTCTTGCGTGCTGCGCCGAGACTCTCCAGAAACCTCGGCGCAAGCCCTTGGAAACACAGGGGCGGCCGCGCCGAAGTTTCTGCCGCTAGAGACGTTCCCCACAGGGACCGTCCGTTGCTCATCTCGGCGTCGGGCGGACGTCGACACCAGAATCGGCGGACCTACTGCTGCACTGGCGACACCCTGTGATGGGGACGCGGTCGACCATTATGCAAATCACTCCCAGATAATTCCACGTGCGCCTCCGCAACCACCGGTGTATCACCCCTGAGCGCAGCCTCGAATCGCCATTCCCGGATCAGTGCAATCACTTCCGCTTCGAGCTCCTTATCAGAGGACTTATCCACTTGTATACTGACCGGCAAGCCTTTCTCGTTGATCTGGAAACTGACCGCAACGAAGCTATCGGGAGCGGGGATTTTCGAAGGACTTGCCGGCGGCGCTGACGTCAGTTTCGGGCTAACCACATCGCGGGGCAGTTCGACGGACGTTTTAGCAAAATGCCAAGCTCCAGTCGCCAAGGCGTCAAGGGGCAGGTTTACGCGAATCGCATCTTCCGCCGCGATAGGCGCAAGTAACATGGCAAGAAGAACCAACGTCCGCATCGCCGACCAGCGTATCATTCTTGAAGCGCTTTCATCACAAACAACATAGGCGTCGTTTGCCTCGTGCCGCTCGTGCTGATGTGGGGCAGGCGCTTTCGCCTGCCAACCCCTCAAACCTCCAGCCCGAATCGACTCCGCATTTCCCGCCGCCCAATATGAGTGACACTCAACGCCCTGCTATCCAGATCCTGCACCACCCACTTTCTCTTGAGCGCAAGTTTCAACAGCCCAGCCCCCAGCGCCCCACCCAAATGCGACCGCCGCTCGCTCCAATCCAGGCACGCGAATGCGAACCGCCGCCGCAATGCAAGCGTTTCCTCCACATCCACTCCCAGCCCTTTGAACGCCCGGACGCCCGCCGGCGTGACGTCGTAGGATTCGTCGCCATCCTCCGCCAGCCATCCCATAGTCTTCAACCGGTCATGCAGCGACACGCCGAGTGTCCCGGCCATGTGATCGTAACAGGTGCGTGCCGCACGCAGCCGATTCGGAGTATTGGGCACGAATTTGCTACGCGTACCGCCCGCCAGAACGCTCAGCCCTTCCAACACCCGGGCCACGCCCGGTCCTTCCAGACTGTAGTAGCGATGTTTGCCCTGCACCACCACTCTCACCAACCGCTCCGTCTTCAATCGCTGCAAATGGACGCTCGCGGTGGACGGGCTCACGTCCGCCACCACCGCCAACTCCGTGCCTGTCCGCGCGTGGTTGTCCATCAGGCAATACAGCATGCGCGCCCGTGCCGGCTCGCCGATCGCAGCCGCAATTCTCGATGCCGCGTCGTCCGTCTGATATTCCACATCCATACTTTGATACTAAACGAAGTGTCCCCGCACGGCAAGCGATATATTCCTTACATGCGTGGGAGCAAGCACTCAACGGGGCACCTGGACCGCCGCGAAGCCATCGGCGCCGGCGCGGCCATCGGTGCCTTGTTGACGCTTGCCTCCGATACAACGGCCGAAACGCCGAGGAGAGAATCATTGACCATCACCTGCATCATCCGCTACCAAATCGATCCGTTCCAGCGGGATGGCTTCAAGCAGTACGCCGAGAATTGGGGCCGCATCATCCCCCGCTGCGGGGGGCACCTGATCGGCTATTTTCTTCCGCATGAAGGAACCAACGACGTTGCCTGGGGATTGATTGCATTCGCGAATCTAGCGTCGTATGAGAACTACCGGGCTCGCCTGAGATCCGATCCGGAAGCACGCGATAATTTCAAGCTGGCGCAATCCAAGCGTTTCATCCTGCGCGAAGAGCGAAACTTTGTAGAGATAGTGGATGGGACGTTAGAACTCCCCTCTAAACTTCGCGACCCGGTATGATCCAAGCATGTTGACTCAAACCGAAAAGGGACGCCTCTTTCGTTCGCTGCACCAGCGCGAACATGCCTTCATTATTCCCAACCCCTGGGACCTCGGTACCGCGCGCCTGCTAGCGCATTTGGGATTCGAAGCGCTGGCCACCACCAGCATGGGCTATGCCTTCTCCGCCGGACAGCCAGACAACACCATTAGCCGCGACGAGATGATAAAGCATGTATCTGAAATCGCGACAGCCACCAACCTTCCCGCGAGCGCGGATCTTCAGAACGGTTTCGGTGACACACCGGAAACTGCCGCGGAAACCATCCGGCTTGCGTCAGCCGCTGGCGCTGTCGGCGGCTCAATAGAAGATTCCACCAATCGCCAGGATCATCCAATCTACGAAAAAGAACACGCAGCGGAAAGAATCCGCGCCGCAGCCGAGGTAGTCCGCTCCCTTCCGTTTACCTTCACCCTCACCGCACGCGCGGAAAACTATTTGCACGGCCGCCCTGACATTAAGGACACCATCGCGCGCCTCCAGGCTTATCAGGATGCCGGCGCCGATGTTCTCTATGCGCCCGGTCTTGCGACGAAAGAAGAAATTGCTGCCGTGGTCAACTCCGTAGATCGCCCGGTGAATGTCGTCATGGGACTGCGCGGCGTTCAACTCAGCGTAGCTGAACTGTCCGCAATCGGCGTCAAGCGCATCAGCGTGGGCAGCGCTCTCTCGCGCACCGCTCTCGGAGCCTTTCTCCGTGCCGGCCGTGAAATGCGTGAATACGGAACATTTACTTTCGCGAATGAAGCCGCCAACCCTCGCGAGATCACCGCCATCTTCCAAACCTGATGCAATGAAGAAAATCGGAATCGTGGGCGGCGTCGCGTGGCGATCAACAGTGGACTACTACTCCGAAATCTGCCGCCGATGCGAAGAGTGCCCCACGCCCTCCACACCCGAGATCAGCATTGAATCGCTGGACCACGCCAAAGCTGTCTCTTATCTCGGCATTGATGGCGGCGAAAATTCCTGGGAGCAATTTGACGAATATCATCGCGCGGCACTGAAACGCCTGGAAGTGAGTGGCGCCGGCCTCGCGCTGATCGCCAGCAACTCTCCGCATCATCGCCTGGAAGCCATCGTCCGCGGCGTCGGGATTCCCGTCATCAGCATTTTTGAAGCGGTGGCCAGGGAGGGCGCTCGAATCGGCGCACGCGACCTTCTGATATTAGGCACCGCTCTTACCATGAGCTCCGAGGTGTTTCAAAAGGAATTTGCGAAGCAGGGAATCACAGCTTCCGGCCCCGATGACCCCAATCTACGGTCCGTGACCATCCAACTGATCCAAGACCTGCAACTGGGAAAGCAGAACGGCGCTGCGGATCGGCTACGCAACGTCGCGAAACTCTCGTCGCGAAAAGTAGTATGCCTGGCCTGCACCGAACTGCCCCTGGCATTTCCCTTGAACAAGACCTTCGCAACTTTTGAACAAGACGGCATCCGATATATCAACTCCACCATCGTCCACGTAAACGCCGCCCTCGATTTTGCACAGTTGTGATTACTGAAAGAGATCCGCGAATTTTCTTCCGAGCCCCGCGCGTAAGCAAGCGGACCGATCACTCATACCGCAGCGCCTCCAATGGATCCACCTTCGCCGCCCGCCGCGTCGGCGCCCAACAAGCCGCCAGCGCAACACCGGCAAACAGTAATCCCACGCCAATCAACGTCACCGGATCCGTAGGCTCAACTTCAAATAGAAACGACTTCAGCACCCGCGACAATACCATCGCCGCGACAATGCCCGACACCACGCCGCCCGCAATCAGCCGGAACCCCTCGCCGAATATCAGGTTCCGAATGTCGCTCTGCCGGGCCCCCACCGCCGTGCGAATCGCAATCTCGCGCCGCCGCGCAGCCACCGAAAGCGACAGCACGCCATAAATACCCACCAGCGTCAGCACGCTTCCTACCAGCGCGAACCCTACCAGTAGCTGCATCGCAAAGGTGCGCGACGCCAGCGAATCGCCCCGAATCTGTTCCAGCGTCCGAACATTTTCAATCGCAACCGTTGGATCAATCAACCGCAGTTCCCGCTGCACCGCGGCCGTCACCGCCCTCGGATCCCCCGCCGTTCGAACCACCAAATGCTTCGAAAATGCCGAAGCCTGCCACAGGGACAGATAAATCTCGGGCTCAGCCGCTTGCGTCAGATCGCTTGTGCGCCCATTGGTCACCACTCCAATAATTTCTATCGCCGGCTGCTTTCTGTCGAACCACACTTTCTTTCCAATGGGATTGGCCTTCGGAAAGTACCGATCCGCCAGCGCCTGATTAACGATGGCCACCATCGTCGCTTTGCCGGAATCGGTAGACCGAAAATCCCGCCCATCGGTAATCGATTGACCCAGAAGTTTGAAGTAACCCGGCGTCGCTGCCCGCATCGGCAGCGCGATTTTATCGCCGTCCTTCACGGCCTCCGGCTGTCCTTCAATCTCCAACGTCGCCGGCCAACTGTTGCCGGTGAGCGGCACTCCCCAAGCAAACGCGACATCCTGCACTCCTGGCACCGTCGCCACGCGCTCCAGAGCCCGGCGATGAAAATCTTCCCATTTGGCCCGCTGTACCGCCGTCACACTCATGGTTAGAATGTGTCCCGTGTTGTAGCCCGACTCCACTTTGGACAAATTCACCATGGTTCGAATCAGCAACCCTGCGCCTACCAACAATGCCAGCGTCAGCGCGGTCTGCACCATCGTTACTCCCCGCAGTAGCCGCCGTTCCCCGCGTGCCGCGCTGCTTTTCGGTCCGGCGTTTTTGAGCACGCTGATCGGATCCAGCCGCGATGCTCGCAGCGCCGGGAAAATACCAGCCAGCAGCGACGCCAAAATCGCCGACCCGAGTCCACAAGCCAGCACCGGCCAGCCGGTGGTCACAGCATCCAGCCGCGGGATCGCGTGCCCCGCGATTACTTTGAATATCTTCACCACTCCAAACGCCAGACCCACGCCAAACGCGCCGCCCAAAAGAGCCAGCAACAGACTCTCAGTGGATACCTGCCGGAACAGCGCCGAACGTGCGATTCCAAGCGCACTCCGCACCGCGTATTCCTGTTGCCGTTGCAGCCCGCGGACCAACAGTAGGGCCGCCGCATTCCCGCAAGCAATAAAGAGCACCAGCGCTGCCGCGCCTAACAGCGGTAACAGAATCCGGCGTCCGTCGCGATTCAGTTCTGCCGTTAAAGAATGTACCTGAGGAACGATGCCGGCAAAATCGCGTTCCGCTTGTGCCTCGCGATTACACAGCACCGTAAGTTCCGTCCGCGCCTGCTCCACGGTCGCATTCCTGCCCAGCCGCCCAACCACATTCCACGCTCGCGCTTTGATCCAGGAAGGCTCGGGAGCCGCGGGAATCCAAAAATCCACCAGCGCGTTGACGTTGTAATTAGGTTCTTGCGCCGTCGTCGGCGAGGGCAGAAACCGGACGCCCGGCGACATCACGCCGATCACCGTCGGTGGCGCGTCTTGCCGGCTAATCCGAATCGTTTTGCCGATGATGTTTCTATCGCCGTTGAACTGGCGCTGCCAGAATTCGTAACCCAGAATAATCACTGGCGGCGCCTTGGGCCTGGTTTCCGATTCCAGAAATGTTCGCCCTAGCACCGGCTTGAGGCCCACCACGTTGAAATAATCCCGCGTCACCCACATCCCCTCCAGCGATTCGCTGCCCTCGGGGAGCACCAGAAAATTGAATGACCAATCGTAGGCTGCAATCGCCTCCAGCGTCTTCGACTCTTTTTGCCAATCCAGCCATTGCTGCGCAGGCCAGCCCGGCGAATTGGTCATCGGCTGACCATCCGCGCGCGCCGTTGGGATCAGCACCAACCTCTCTGGTTGCCGGTACGGCGGCGGAGTCAACAGCACGCCTTGAATCAAACTGAAAACCGCCGAAGTCGCGCCAATTCCTAAAGCCAGCGTGAGTACAGCGATCAAACTAAATCCCGGCTGCTTCAGCAGCATCCTAACGCCGAAACGCAAGTCTTGAATCATCCGGTCCCCCAGCATTGGACGCCCACAATCCAACACGGTTAGCTGTAGGGCAGGATGCCATCCTGCGGCGGGTTGCCAACCCGCCTGCCACAACCCCAGCGCTATGCTTGTATCAATGAGAAGGCCGCCCGCCCGACTCCTGCTCCTCCTAGCCGGCCTTTGTTCCGCTCAACCCAATCAGTCGCACTACATCGAAATCAAACTCCCCTCTGTCATCACTTCCGAACACGTCTTCATTCGTTACCTGCTGGCTGGCGACGATTTCGGCGATTGGGTTCAACCGCGCCCCGGCGTTTCATCCTATTTCATCAGCACCGCCCGCGCTGGCCGGCAGGCCACCCGCATCAAGGCTCTTCTCTACGCCCCGGGCTGCGCCATCCAGACCATGGATCTTCCCGTCTCCGCCTCGACGTATTCCTTCCTCTGCCAGCCCCTTCCGAATATCTCGATTGCAGGAACACTCACCTCCATAGACCACCTCTATCATCGCGACCTCAAAATCCAGGGGCGATACATCGCTCGCTGGGCAGCCTCTTTCTTCGATCTTGACCCTGACATAATTACTGCGGTCCCCGTGGGCGAAGCTGCAAACGTCTCGCCTGGCGGCCACTTCCGTTTGTCAGTGCCGGATTTCTCGCAGGATCCGTTGGCTGGTTCGCCCCAACTCCCCGGCGAACTGCAAATCTGGGCCATAGACAAACCGAGCAATCAGATTGTCGCCGAACTGATTCTCACTCAGCCAGAGTCCCTAAAAACACGCATGGCTGGATTGAAAATACAAAGCGAATACCCTCCCGAATTAATCTTCGGCTTCTGCGCAGCAGACTATCGCCGCCCGCACGACGCGTTCGGATTCGCCTTCCGCCAGGATGACACCCTAACATGCAACCGCTAAAGTATGTGGCGCAAACACTCGTGTTTGCCGCATCGAGACTCGTCTCGATGCTTTTCAAGAAATCCACGCTAAGAACGCTACAAATCTGCGTCCTCCTCTGCACCGCAACACTAGCGTCCGCGCAATCCATCACCATCCGCGACCTGGTCCAGTTCATCAATTCATCTATCCAATTGAAACAAAGCGATTCCGCTGTAGCCAAAACGCTCCACCACATGCAGCTCACCGAACACCTGGACAACTCCACCGTGGAAGAGTTGCAGCGTCTCGGCGCCGGACCCAAAACCATTGCCGCGCTGCGCGAGCTGGCGGATGCATCCGCGAAACTGCCCACCGCCGCGCCTCCAGCGAAAGCCTCGCCTCCTCCTCAAGCCCCTCCGCCCGACACCGTCCAACAGGGTAAGATCATCGAGTCCGCGCGCCAATCCGCGATGAATTATTCGAAACAACTACCCAACTACTTGTGCCTGGAGGTGATGCGCCGCGCGCGAGATTGGAACCTCAACGATCCGGCGGGTAGCGAGCAATGGCGCGGCGACGGCACCGTCGTAATGCGGCTCAGCTACTTCGAGCAAAAAGAAGACTACAAGGTCATGACGGTCAACGGCACCGCGGTGGAGAACAAGTCGGTCGACCAGTTGGGCGGCGTCACCTCCCAGGGCGAA
>DASYNU010000230.1:0-39891 GCA_036008345.1 Bryobacteraceae bacterium | reverse complement strand
GACGATCCCGAGCTCCTGCGCACGGCCGCCCGATTGGCGATTCAACAGGCTGAAGAGCGCGCCGCGAGTGTTGCCGAATCGGATCCCATTATGGCACTGCTGCAAGCCGCGGAGGCTCAGCGCCTGCGAACCGCGCTCGAGGTTCTGGTGCCTGGTTTTGCCGAGTCGCTCCCCTCCATTGTCAGCGTCATGTGATCGGCGAACGGGCTTCCTATGCTTTAAGAATCTCGACGCTCTCCATTTCTTAGAGAGTTGTTTCTTAATTACAAACAAGACCCCGCCACCCTCCCGAAGGTCTGCCAGAGATCGGGCATGACGGGCTGAAAGGACATCTCGTGTCTACTTACTCAAAACAGGGCTGGCGGCGCCGGCCTCTTGCAAATACAGTGAGTAACAGGATTGTGCGTTTCATGACTGCAACCCGACTGCATGACAAAACGCACATCAATGACAGCGGGCTACTCAATCGAACGCGTCCACTGCGAACGCGGACGTCCGTATCCGAGGAGGTTCTGGCCTCGTCGCGAAGGGCGCACATTGAGAGCGGAGCGGTTGCAAAGACCATAGGAGTCGTATGAGCCGGGCCGTGAGCGGGATGGAGGATTCCCTGGGACCGGCACCGGCACCAAAGCTGCTATACAATGTCGAGGAGGCTGCGGAGAAACTCGGCTTGAAGCCAAGCTGGCTGTACGAGCGTACGCGCCGAAATGCAGTTCCTCATCGGAAGCTCGGGAAATACGTACGATTCTCTGAAGCAGACCTGTCCGCTATCATAAGAAGGCACGAAAGCTGGCACAGAGGAGGACCGGTGAGACAGCGCGGATCGATTCTAAGGCCACGCGGCGCCCGACAAACGTATAGCGTTAAGTACCGGACCACTACCGGTAAGCAGGTTTTCAAGGGGGGCTTCCCAACCAAGGCTAAGGCGCAGGAACATCTGAATGAGGTGTTGAGCCAGATTGACAAGGGAATATATATTGAACGCAAGCCCATCACGTTCGAGAATTTTGCAGGGAAGTGGCTAGACGGTCGACGCCGAATCCGCGGCGCGACGGAGTCTGCTTACGGTTCGATGATTAGACGTCAACTTGTACCAAGTCTCGGGGCCTATCGGATCGGCGACCTTCAATTAGGCCATATACAACAGCTCGTGTCGGTGATCATCGAGGATGATGAGTTATCGGTCAAATACCTTCACAACACTGTGACGCTGTTGCGCACCATGCTCGTAGGCAGAAAAGGCGCAAGCGCAATGCGCCTCGGCTACATCGATCACGACCCCACGTTGGGGCTTGAACTTCCGCCGCTCGCGACGCGTGAGATCGTCCCGCCGACACAAGAGGGGGTTTGGAAATTGATCAACAGCGCAAGGGCAATCGGCGGCGTGGGTTACCCGATGACGTTTCTCGGTGCGTTCACTGGCTGGCGACGAAACGAAGCGCTCGCCAGCAAGTTCACCGACATTGACTGGTTTAACCACGAACTCCGAATACGTAGTGCAATTTCGAAGGAGAGGAGCACGGACGGCGCACACAAGTGGGAATGGGTCGTCGGCCCACCGAAAACGAAGAAGTCTGTTCGGCGGGTAGCACTTGCCGACAGCGCTTTAAAGATGCTAGCCGACTTTAAGGCGCTCGCGTCGACCGACGGATTCATCTTCGAAGAGCAAGGCGGGGGGTTCATTGATCCAGATAAGTTCAACGCCGAAATTTGGACGCCAATTGCCGAAGGTGCCGGATTAACGGGGACGCGCTATCACGACCTTCGGCACTTCTTTGCATCGCAGCTAATCGCCCAGGGTGAGAGTCCGGCCCATGTTCGTGATCAATTGGGCCACAGTAGCATCAAGGTCACTTTCGATACCTACGGACACTTATTCCCTGGTGCCGGGCGGGAAGCAGCCTCCCGCTTCGATGATTCGATGAAAAAGGCGCGAGCGAGGTCCGATGCGGCTGGTAGCAATTTGGTAGCAGCAACGCCGGAAGGCGAAGGCGCTGACGACCCGAAGCGGAGCGAGAAGGCGCTGTCAACTAATTGAAAATGTTCTTGGTTACAACGCAGAAGAAGATGGTTGCGGGGGATGGATTTGAACCACCGACCTTTGGGTTATGAGCCCAACGAGCTACCAGACTGCTCCACCCCGCACTCTGATTCTATCGCAGCGCTCACGGGGCGTCAAACCTTAGCTCCAGGTTGCTGCCATCCTCCGTGCCTGGATACGTCACTGCGCTCCCTTCTACTCTCGCAAAGGATGTCAGCGCGTGGGGTTGCGACTTGGCCGCGCTCATGATCTCCTGCACCGCGATGCCGCGCGCCACCAGCGCATCCGCGATCAATGAACGGTGGCAGCGCCACGGTACGGCCTCAGCGCACATGATTGCGGTTGGCGCCTCGGAAGAAAACTCCATCAGCTTCTCAAGATTGTCATGAAATTCCGGGGTCTGCATATAATCCGCAAACCCGCGAAATCCGGCGTTGCGCCAACCCGTATTGATGGAATCGCGCCGTGGATGGCGCAGACCGCCGAGACCGGGCATGTGCCGGTAGACTATGCCCACAGTATTCAGGCTGGCTGGAAGATTCTCTCGATTGAACTGGGGATTGCGCCGCGAGCGGGGAATGGTTCTGACATCCACTAATTGCCGGATACCGTGGGCTTCCAGGATGGCGATAAACTCCTCGATCGAATGCGTGGAGTGACCGATCGTGAAAATCACATTCGCCAAGCCTCACGTTAGCAAACCCAGTCACAGCCTTGGCAACCGTTTTTGGTAACCTTGGCATCCAGCGGCACGCCACTCTTGAGATACCCGGAAAGGACGCCTTCTATGTCACACCGTTTCGTCAAACTTGAACTTGCGCTGCTTTTGATTGCTCTCGCGCAGACCGCCCCGGCACAGCGCATGGACGAAGAATACACCAAGTTGATCAAACAGTATCTCCAGGATCCTCGCGTCACAACAGAACTGGTGGATCACATGCCGGCCTCCGACACCGTGCCATCGCCGCTCAAGTTTTTCGGCCGCATTCCTGGAACTCCGGGCGAGCTTACTTACGCCAAGGACATAAATCGCTATTACGAAGCTCTGGCCAAGGCTTCGCCCCGCGCGCTGTTCTGGAAGATCGGCCAGACCGAAGAGGGCCGCGACCAGGTAGTACTCGCCATCGCCGATGAAGCTACCATCAGGCAACTCGACAAGTACAAAGCCACACTCGCTGCGCTCGCCGATCCGCGAAAAACAACCGAACAACAGGCCCGTGAGCTGATCAAAACCGGCAAGCCCATTTACTGGCTCAACAGCGGCATCCACTCGCCCGAAACCGGCGGTCCTGAGATGTTGCTCGAGCTTGCCTTCCGCCTGATGGTGGAAGAGACGCCGTTCATACAAGCCATTCGAAACAACGTCATCGTCTTCATCACCCCGGTAATCGAAGTGGATGGCCGCGAAAAACAGGTGGACACCTATTACTACGGGAAGAAAACGGGCAAACAGCGGCCGCCATTAATGTATTGGGGCAAATATGCCGCGCACGACAACAATCGCGATGGCATGGGCCAGTATTTGAAGCTCACGCAGAACATCACCAAGACCCTGCTGGAATGGCATCCTACCATCCTGCACGACCTGCATGAGGCGCAATCTTATTTATATGTCTCCACGGGAACCGGACCGTATAACAACTCGCTCGATCCTATTCAAGTAAACGAATGGTGGCTGCTCGCGGAAACCGAAATCATGGAAATGGCCAAACGCGGAGTGCCCGGCGTGTGGACCTATGGATTCTATGATGGCTGGGTGCCGAATTATCTTTTCTGGATTGCGATGACCCACAATTCCTTCGGCCGCTTTTACGAAGTGCAGAGTTACGGCCCCGATCTCGTGGACAACCTGAGGCTTCAACCCACGGTCACCAGCCGCGAGTGGTTCCGGCCAAATCCGCCGCTTCCGTCGATCAAATGGGGACCGCGCAACAACACCAACATCCAGGAATCCGCGCTGTTGTTCGCCCTGCACCAGGTAGCGCAGAGCAAGGAGCTATATCTCGAGAATTACTGGATGAAGAACCAGCGGTCGGTGGAGAAAGGTAAGACCGGTCCGACGTTCGCTTGGGTGATTCCCGCCGGACAACGCCGCAAGGCGGACACCATCGACTTCGTCAACTCACTGCGGCGTCAAGGTCTGGAGATTCACACAGCCGGTTCCAACTTCAAAGCCGGCGGCGTGGAAGTCACCGCGGGCGATTTCGTAGTACGCGCGGATCAGCCCTACCGCACGCTGGCCGACATGTACTTCAGCGTTCAGAATTATCCACCGGCCAATCCCCGTCCCTACGATGACACGGGCTGGACAACGCAGTTCATGCGTAATGTGAAGCTAAGCGCCATCGCTGACAAAGCTATTCTCGATCAACCCATGGCTCTCCTCACCGCTGATGCCAGGCCCTCCGGATCAATAGCGGGAACAGGCAACGTCATCGTCGTGGATCATACAACGGACAACGCCTTGATGACATTCCGTTTCAGGAATCACGCTGTGAAGATGCTGGCAGCGGAGGATGATTTTGAAGTCATGGGCCACAGGTTCCGCGCCGGCGCGTTCATCATTCCGGATGCCGGCCGTGCCGGCCTTGAGCCATCCATCCGCGAGCTAGGCCTTTCAGCCATGGCCGTAGCCTCGGTGCCGAACGTGAAGACACACCCGCTCGACATTCCACGCATCGGCTACATTCACTCATGGCAGCGCACCCAGGACGAAGGCTGGACGCGCGCGGCGCTGGATTACTATGGCGTTCCGTACACCTATTTCGCCGACCAAAAGCTGCGCGAAGGAAATCTGCGCGCGAAATACGACGTTATCCTCTACCCGCACGTGGGCGGCTCCTCCCAATCGCATGTGAACGGGATTCCGAAAAACGGCCCCGATCCGGTGCCGTACAAAAAATCGGAGCTCACACCGAATCTCGGCGCGCTGGACCAAAGCGACGATATTCGCGGCGGTATGGGAATGGACGGTCTGGCGGAGCTCGCCAAATTCGTCCAGGAAGGGGGAACGTTGATCACCGATGGATCCACATCGGCGCTCATGGCCGATTACGGCTTAGCCGGAACAGTAACCGTGGAGCATCCCGTCCAGCTTTTTGCGCGAGGATCTATTTTGCGAGGTATTTTGCACGATCCAAAGAGCCCCATTCTATATGGATTCGAGGGCAAAGATCTGCCGGTGTATTTCAATCAGGATCCGGTGTTCAACGCGGGTGGCGGAGGCTTCGGCGGATTCGGAGGTGGTGGCGGCGGCGGCGCGAGCCTCGGTCAGAATTTCACACCCAATGCAGTGCCCCTGCAACTTTCGCCATTGGATCCGAGCGACGTACCGAAGACTCCGGAACGTCCTCAAGCCGATGAGGCGGCCGACATGCGGCAGCTCGCGCGCCAGTTCGGCATTGTCGAACCAGTGCGCCCGCGCGTCGTGATGCAGTTTCCCGCCAAAGAGAATGAAATGCTGCTGTCAGGAACAATTTCGGGCGGCCAAGCTCTTTCGAATCGGCCGCTGGTCTTGGATGTCCCGAGCGGCCAGGGTCACATCGTGATGTTCGCGCTGCGTCCATTCTGGCGTTGGCAAACCCAGGGCACGTATTTCCTGGCCTTCAATGCCATCCTAAATTGGAATCACCTGGACGCAGGCAAACCAGAACGCGAGCACAACCAGCCCACGCCGACCGCGCAGGATCAGCAATGATCCGTCGAGTTTGCGGTGGATGAGGCAGGAGCTATCGCCGGCCAAGCTCGAAGAACTAAAACTCGAAAGCAACTTGGCCACGGAATACAAACAACGGCCGTTCCCAAATTCAATAACTAAAGCCCAAGAGAATAGAGGGTTACTTCGACACAAAAAATCCGGTTATACAATTGATAGCTCTTACTTAAAGGAAGGCGTTACTCGAGGGAAATATGATGTTATTTCTAAAATTGCTAATTGTAACCTACTTGGCTGCAGCTTTGCGCAGCGCCGCTACTCTGGGCGCACGACTCTTCGGGCTATCCAGGCTGAATGAACGCGCGTCACCGAGTTGCTCTCGAACGTAGCGCTCCATCCGCGCCACCGCGTCCTCCAGTGCCTTGTCTTTTTTGACGAACGCGATCCAGGCTATCGAGTCTGTCTCGGTGTCGTATTCCCAAAGCCCGACCACACGCCCGCGATCGAGAATCGCGTGACTGGGAAGGTAGGGGAGTGTGCCCAACGGCTTGACCTCCTTCTCCGTGAAAACCTGCCGGTCCATGTCCTTGGGATCGAGCAGTCCCTTCAGATCCGTCCGCAGCAGGACCATGGAGTCAATCCCGCTGGTAAGCGTATAGTGCGGATCCTTGGGCGGCTTGAAAGCTTCCAGCTTGGCGCGATCGCCGGGAAGCATCCAGCGATCGTCGCCCGCCGCAAGCGGCTCCAGCTTCAAAGGTTCCACTGCGGCTTTCGCAGCCTTCACGCCCAGCGCGGAGAACCCTTGAAACTCGGCGATGCGGGCCGGCCCGATCCACGCAAAGTACCGCCGGGCTAGCTCCGTGTAAGCTTCATCGATCGACAGCTTGAAATTGAGTAACGGATTGGGCCGCCACAGCGTATATTTATAGCGCTGCTGATCGAGACGCCCATTCACGGGAATGCGCCGGATGTCTCCCGCTGTCTGGAGCTTGCCCAGAGCTACCGGAAGCGTGGTGGTGAGCCCTTTCTTCTTGCCTTCTGCGCCGAGATTCCGAACCGCTTTTCCGGTAGCCTCTCGCAAGCCGTCCGGATCGAGCGGCCCTTTTTCGAGTGCATGAAGCACGGCGTCGCACAGTTTGTCGATTTCCTTCGCGCTGACGCCCAGTTTTTCCGCGGTCTTCATTTCGCCAGGAAAACCCTGCGCCAGTTTCAACCCTAATGCAAAATCGGACGCGGGTAAAACGTAAGTGCAAGCGCGTGCGCTGGGAAGCTCGTGGATATCAGTATTCGCGACGGCCGCGTCCGCCTTTTCACGGCTGATTCCGGCCCGCGAGAAAAGCGTGAGGTACGGCCCCACTCCGCCTACGGATCGGGCCCAGCCCACCCGTTCTAGAACCTCGGGCGCGGATTTGCCAGCCAACCCGCCGTCTAGTCCTTGCCGATGCGCCCACCAAGCCCTCAGTTTGGATTGATCCATAGAGTTTATCCAGTTTATCCAAACCTAGGCCCGGTCAGACGTGCCTCCATTTGAGTTAGGCAGCACACAGTTAAAGTACCAGGTACTTACCCTAGGTCAGTTTGTCAAAATACTGATGTTACTGTAACCGTGAAAAATGTGTCTATTCCTTAGCTAATGTACAATGTGTGAGGCGTGTTCTGCGCGCCGCAACCAGAGGGGTTTGAACCCCACTAATCGAAATAGCACCAAAACTTACAGAGGGGGAAGTTCGATCATGTTCCGCAAGTTGACGCAATTGGTAACTCTGTCCGGCCTCATCGCCGCAACGAGTTATGCACAAGGCCTAACGACAAACGCTTCGAAAGACGACTGGGAAGAAGTCAATTTCGAGTACAACTCGTCAGTGCTTTCCGACGGCTACCCCAGCTTGCTTCGACTGGCGGATTTGTTGCATCAGCACCCTGGCTACCGCGTCAAAGTGGAGGGCAATACCGACAATCTCGGCTCCGCGAAGTACAATGAGAAACTCGGCCTCGCTCGAGCCACTACGGTTAAGGATTTTCTGGTGAAGTACGGGGCCTCCGCGAACCAGATTGAGGTGTCGACACGAGGCAAAGCGGATCCAAAATATCCGGGATACAAAGGCGGCTATAGCAAAACAGATGTCGCGCGGTGGATGAATCGCCGCGTGGTGCTCACTGTAGCGGATGAGCAAGGCCGGACAGTGAGCGCGGGCGGGGCGGGCGAAGCCATCCGGGCCATGGATCAAGGCCGCTCCCCGCGCGATTGCTGCGACGATATTCTGAAGCGCCTGGATAAACTCGACGATATCGCGCGCATGCTGCAGCAGTTGATGGATCAAAACGCGAACCTCCGCAAGGAAGTGGATGCGTTGAAGAATCAACAAGCAGCGTTGGAAGGCAAAGTGAACGCACCGGCACCCAGCCAGCCGCCACCCGCGGCACCTAGTGGACAATCCGCTGGACAGACCGCCGGAAAGGCACCGTCGCAAAGTGGTGGTGGCCAATCGCCCTTCACTCTGCTGGGTGTCAACGCCGGCTCCGATGACCGCGGCAATCTCACTTTCACCGGCAAGGGCCGTTACTTCCAACCCTTCGCGGATCACTTCGCGCTGCAGGCGCAGGCCGAGTATCTTTATTTCAAGACGCAGCGGGAAGGCGAAGTGGATTTCGGAATTGTTGACCGCATCGGCAATTTCCAAGGCGGCTTATTCACCAGCTTCAAGCACGTCAACGTGGCCGATGCGCCCAGCGGCGGAACTCTGGGGCAAGCAGCCTTCACGGCGGACTATATATTCAAAATCGGCCGAGTGGGCTTGTTCGCTACCCATGGCTTCATGAACAACGCCATAATCGGCACCAGCAACGCAACATTCGCCACCGGCGCCACCAATCCGGATGGGACGCCGGTGATGGCGATTGCGCCCAATATTTTTGTCCAGCGCTATCTCAGCATCATCGATCAATATGGCGCCAGCACTACCTTAGGACTCTGGGGCAACAACTATTTGGAAGCGAACCTCGGCTACCTGAAGAGCGCCGGAACCGCGGACCGCCCGGGTGGAACAGTGCGCTTTGTCTTCCCGTTCAAGAACCACTTCGCTTTCACGGCAGAAGGCAGCGTCAACCAGACGTTGCTGGGACCCGGCAACGACGGGCGCGCCGTATTCGGCGTCCAGTTTGGAAATTTCATACGGCCCAAGGATTATCAGGGCCAGACACAGGCGGTCCCAACGGATATCCCCGAGGTGCGGTACTCGGTATTGTCTCGGAATCTCCACGTGGGAACGTCGCCGCCGGTTGCGGATGCCGGCCCGGATCAAATCGGAGTGCCGGCCGGTATCATCACGCTGAATGGATCGAACTCACATGATCCGAACGGCGAAGCGCTGACCTACCAGTGGGTCCAGGAAAGCGGACTGCACGTGACGCTGAACACACCCACCGCGGCTATCACAACGTTCACCGCGGCAGCCGGACAGTCATACAGTTTCCGCCTCACCGTAACGAACACAGACAACCAATCGGCGTCCGCCAGGGTCCGGGTGGTCACAGTAAAGCCACGAAAAGTGCAGATTCTGTTCTTCATCGCCGACCCGTCAACTATCCAGAGCGGCCAATCCTCCACGCTGTCATGGAAGATCCAGGACGCCGATTCAGCCAGCATCTCACCCAGCATCGGCGGTGTCAGTGCCACCGCCGGATCCATCAGCGTGGCGCCCACCAGCACCACCACGTACACTCTGACCGCGAAGAATTCCGCCGGTTCCGATACTGCAGCAGTTACGGTAGTGGTTCAGCAGCCTAAGCCGCAGATCCTGGAATGCACGGCCATACCGATGAACATCTCCCAGGGTCAATCCTCGCGTTTGTATTACAACACCGTGAACGCGAATACCGTGACCATCACTCCTAACGTGGGTTCGGTGGGCATGAGCGGAAACGTCGAAGTGACGCCCACTGCTACGACGAATTACACCATCACGGCTACGAATCCCGCCGGTACCGCCACCTGCAGTGTATCGGTGCAGGTGACTCCCGGGAATGCTCCGCGGATAGAGCGATTCTCGGCTGATCCGCTCAACATTACCGCCGGTGCCACATCCACGCTAGTGTGGCAGGTGAAGAACGCCAAGACCGTGAGCATTTCGCCCGCTCCTGGCACCGTGGGCTTGGTCGGAACACAAGATGTCTCGCCGACGCAAACCACCACTTACACGCTGACCGCCACGAACAGCTTCGGAACTGTAACAGCCAATGTTACGGTGAATGTCGCAACGGCGCCCACTCCGCCGGCGCCTCCCGTGATTACGTCATTCACCGCTAATCCCGCTGTAAGCACGGTTCCGGGTAGCGCCGTAGTGTTGACGTGCCTCGCCACGGGAGCCGCTCGAGTGGTCATATCCGGAGTGGGTAACACGGATGCGAACGGCAACCTGACCGTGAATCCAACCACCACCACTACCTATGTCTGCGTGGCCATCAACAGCGCCGGTGGACAAGTGTCCAAGAACCTGACCGTGCCGGTGAATCCGTCAAGCGGCGGCGGCACTCCACCAATAGTGGTGGTTCACGGCCCTGCATGCACTGTGAGCGGGACACTTACACTTTGCCAGACGGCCAACCGCCAGGTGACTTTGGACCTTAGTGGTTCCAGCAGCCCGACGGGAAACAATCCTCTAACGTTCCTGACAGTATCGAATGAACTGAGCGCGGCGGTATTGGGTTCGACATCATCGCATCCGAGCGTGCAACTTGCTGAACTGGCCGGTGATTATTTCTTTACGATCATCGTAACCGACAGCAAGGGCAATTCCACTACGGTGACCGTGGATCTTCTGCTGACTAACACTAGTCCGCAGAACTAGGAGGAAAAATCTTAGGCCGCGAATGAACGCAAATAAACGCGGATCTTATCTGCGTCCATTCGCGTTCATTTGCGGCCATCGATTTCGTTGAGCTACTGCTGTTACTTACTATTCGTCTTCAGGTCTTCTATCGATGCTTTGAGCAGGCCCACCGTGTAGCCTACGTTGTGAACTCCTAAGCTGCCATCGCGCTGTACAAAACGATAATTGTAGGCAGCTTTCAGTTGTTGCGGCGTCCAGGTGGAATCAATGGTGATATCGGTCTTTGCCTGGCCCACGGGAGGCAGCAGCACGGCTAGCTGATTGAGCAAGTGCTGCACTTCCGTTTGCACGCCATCGATGACGCCATCGCCATCATAGTCCAGCAAGGGGAAGTTGAAGGTTGTGATGTCCGCGCCGTGGCAGGTCTGGCAAGCTCCTACCATTTCCTCGGCGGGAATCTTGGCATTGCCGGGGAAGCTCATCTTGAAGGTGTGGCCGCCCACTTGTCCCACTGCTGGGTCGGTGGAGGCTGGGGCCTGCGTGTGACAAGCGACGCAAGTGTCCGCGACTACCTCGCGGTGCGCGGAACTGGGGATCTCCTGGCCATAAGTGACGCCATTGGTCCCCATTAACATGTCGGCTTGTGGGCCTTCATGCGGTCCGAAATAGGTGCTTCCTTTAGTGGTCGCTACATAAGTCTCGGCGTTTACGCGAGCCTGGTGGCAGTTCATGCAGAGCGTGCCGGTGCCGGCGGTTTTGCTGGTCACTTTCGTTCCATCGGCCAGCGTGACAGTTGCCAGCGTGCGGACCAGATGCAGGTTGGTGCCGGGATTAGTCTCGCCATGCGGCTCGTGACAGGTCTGGCAGCCAATGGCGTTATAGGACAGATCTGCAGGTCCAACGCCGTTGATCCTGTCAATGAAACCGTTGTTGGTGTGGCAACCGACGCACTCTGCGTTGAGTCTCCAGCCGCACCCCAACTACTCAGGGAATTGGGGGTTCAGACTCACCCCTGGAAAAGTGAGTCGAACCTGTCGGACTAGAGTCCCGATTAGAAAGCAAAGCATTTGCCTTAGGCAAACACTGAGGAGTCTCACGCAGGCGCAGGCTGTAACTGGGTGCGACGTCGTCGCACCCGATTCTGACCTCTCAAAGTTTCGAGGTTATGGGAGTGGGTCCGGATCTTCTTGTGGATCTGAGCCGGTAGGTCACCATCCCAGCGATCATTAGTACAAGAAGGAGCAGGCTGGATGGCTCAGGTGTTGAGGCAATCAGCGGGGCCATCCCGTAAAGAATATCGGTGCGAGTCATGCCGGATACGGTCACGCCGGTAGGCGTCGCCAATCCGTCGCTCGTGTTCAGGATGTCGATTCCGCCAGTAATGACGTCCTCGCCATACAGCGTTCCGTTGACGAAAACCAACGCTCCGATAAAGCCGCCAGTGTCGCCAATCGCATTGGCAAAACCCGTCGTGAGGTTCAGTGAGTACAGGATCGAGTGGGGGCCGGACGTCCACGTCCAATAGAGCGCGTTGGATCCCGCGGAAAGGCCCGCAGTTCCGCCGTTGGGGTTAATGTCTTGGCCCGTAGACCCAAGCAGGGTGGCGACGCCGGTCGCTGGATCGACGGAATAAGTGAGGAAAGGATTTGCGCCTGTGGGGTGGCTAACGGCATATAACCCCGTGGTGGTCGATCCAAAAGTGTCATAGGTTGTGCTGCCGGTGCCGATGAACGTGTCGGCGCCGTTCGCGGGATTAACAGAATTGGTATCACCCTCCACATCCCCGGCATAGAGTTTCCCTCCGGCTTCCCCGAAGCCCGCCATATCCCCTGGGCTGCCGAGCTTCGTGAAAACTCCCGTGGTGAGGTCCAAGGTTCCGTATTGCCCAAAATACCCTCCGGCATAGACAACAACATCAGCCTTCGCTTCCTGAATCGGGAACAGGATGGCGCAAGCGCCGAGTAGCAGCGCTGAACATGATAAACTGCTTGCTTTAGATTTCATCTTGGTAAGCTCCTTTTTCGGGTGCGATCATGCGCGCGGAGATGTCTTGCCGCCACGCTCCGGTATAATTGACCCGTGGCGTGCCTCCTCGCCCAATCGTGCCCGCTAGGTGTCCATAAAACCATGGACCTTGCGTGTGCGTCCTCAAACGCCTCCTCAATTGGTTCTCAATTAATTCTCAAGGCGGTGTATGGGTCTTGAAATTAATGCTTTGTACCGGTTCGAAGGGTTTGAGCTAGACGCCGCAAATCGCGTCTTTGGGCTCGGCGGCAAGCCCATCGCAATCCCTTCCCGCGCCTTCGACCTGCTCCTTTACATGGCCTCGAACACCGAGCGGCTGCTAACCAAAGAGGAACTGATGAAGGCGGTCTGGGGTGATACGATCGTCGAGGAAAGCAACCTCACTCAGAGCGTTTTCCTATTGAGAAAAGCTCTGTCGGCGCATCCCTCAACGGAGAACAAGCTCATCGTGACAGTTCCCGGCCGCGGTTACCGGTTTACGGCGCAAGTGGAACGAATCCCCCTCCCGCCGCCGCGTTCCGATGCTCAGGAGATCCATTCCAACGGGGCAACCCAACTTCAGTCTGCTCCCAAGAGGACGCATCCAGATCGGTGGCGGTGGTACAGCTTGGGCGCGCTAGTTGCCGCCGCCGCAATCGCGGCGCTGATCCTCTTCCCAGGCAGTCCGCGCGTGCAGGGGAACAAATTGATTCCCTTGCCGCATCGCGTGACCGCGAACGCCCCCGAGAATCCGGTGATCACGTACGGCATCTCGCCGAATGGCAAATATCTCGCGTATACCGACCCTCATGTGCTCACCATACAGACTTTGCCATCCGGCGAAACCCGTTCCATCCCCCTTGGATCCGGCGTCGCTCCGGCGAGGGTTATCTGGTATCCCGATGCCACCCGGCTGTTGGTCGGCGAGAACGTGGCGGATTCATACAGCATTTTCGTGTACTCCATCCTGAGCGGAAAACTGAGTCTCCTGCGCGAGAATGCCGTGAATCCGGTAGTTTCGCCGGATGGCTCCCGAATCGTGTACGCGGACGCAAGCTTCCGCGAACTTTGGCTGATGGACGAGAACGGCGAGAATCCCCGCCGGCTGCTCACCGCCACCGCGCCCGACAAGTTATACGCGATGTCCTGGTCGCCCGACGGACGAAGAGTGTGGTTTGCGCGGGAGCATTGGGACAAGGAGCAGGAGACCATTACACTCGAAACGTGCGACCTGAAGGGCGGCAGCCGAACCTTCGTGATGTCGGACGTTAGCGCCCGGGCTTTTCGCCTTTTACCCCAGGGACGGCTGATCTTTGCAGCGGCAGAGATTCCTCAGAACTTCACTAACCTCTGGGAACTGCCGGTAAACGCGGCCCTCGGGACGCCGACAGGGCCACCCCGCAAGCTCACCGACTGGACAAATCTTACCATTTACGGAATTTCAGCCACGGCGGATGGTAAGCAGGTCGCCTTGTTGAGCGGAGGTTGGCAGGCGGACGTGTATGTCGGGGACCTGCGGGCCGACGGAACCGAACTGGCAAATACGCGGCGGTTGACTCTCGACGAGAGCGACGACCTGCCGGCATTCTGGACGCCCGATGATAAGGCGGTGGTTCTGTTCTCAAATCGCAACGGTAAGTTCCAGGTCTTCCGCCAGCGCCTCGACCAGAGCATCCCCGAATTGCTCAGCATGGTTTCCGAAGAGGCCTTTTATCCTCGGTTCGGCGGCCCTTGGATCTATTTCCGCTCGGTGCCGGCCGCCGCAAGAGGCCTGTCCTGGACCCAGCCTCTGACCCTCCGCCGCATACCCATGAACGGAGGCGCATCCAGCGATGTGATTCGGGACGCGGGCATTGACGTCGGTTGCGCCTCCGGCCGGCCCGATACATGCGTGCTGGCGCGGCTTAAGAGCAAGGTGCTGACGTTCTACCGCTTTGACCACGCCGCGGGACAGGGCGGCGAGATAGGCCACATGGAATTCGACTCGCCCTCGTCCCCCAGCTTCGATCTTTCCCCCGACGGATCCGAAATCGCAGTGATCAATCCCAAGGGGATCGGAAATCGAATTCGGCGTATCCCGCTCAATGGCCGTAATTTTTCAGAGGTTGAGGTGCAGGGCCGCAAAGAATTGGAGGTCCTCTTCTGGGCCCCCGGCGGAAAGGGATGGTTTGCCTCAAGCCTGACGCCAACCAATGGCGAATACCTATTGCACGTGAATTCGCGCGGAGAGTCGCATGTGCTTTTTGAACAGCCTCAGGATGGGCGGGACACCTGGGGAGTGCCGTCGCATGACGGTAAGCATCTCGCATTCCTGCGATGGACAAACGCGTCGAACGTCTGGATGATCGACAACTTCTGATCGGCATTTGCGTTTATTCGCGTTCATTCGCGGCCAAACTCTTAGTCACTGACTTTTCCCGCGAAATGTCTGTACACGAAAAAGGAATAGAGCCCCGCTAACAGCATCCCTGGAATCCACCACGCCAGTCCAACATAAAGCCCGTAGGATGCCGCTGCTGCGTTTGTGACGGTCAGGCCAGCCTCCGGCTCGGTGTTGGAAGGCAGCACGTAGGGAAACAACCCGAATGTTGCGCTGGTTAGCATACCGACCAGGTAGAGGCAGGAGAACAGAAAAGTCCCCAGATCACGACGCCGTCCGCTAAACAGCCGAATCCCTCCCAGACCGGCGACTCCAAGCAAAGGAAATACGTATCCCCAGGGTCGCATTTCGAACTGAGTGTTAAGATTCGGCTGCAGCCGGAAACTGAAAAATGTGATGGCAGCCGTGAAGGCCACCACCGCCCACCAGATACGGTCTCCAAACTCGCGGGCTCTGCGTTGTAAATCGCCGCTGGTCTTCAACACCACCCAATTGCAGCCGTGGATCGCCAGAGCGACAAAAGAAGCCCCGCCCACCAGCAGCGTGTACCAATCTACAGTACCTGCGTCCCGGCCAGGCTGAAAATTAGTAAACAGCGGCAAAAAGAAAAATCCGTTCGCGTCCAGCGGTACACCGCGGATGACGTTGCCCAGGGCCGCTCCATAGAGCAGCGCCAATAGGGCGCTCGATCCGCCGAACAGCAGATCCCAGAACGGCTTCCAGATCGCGCTTTCAATGTGGCTGCGCAGCTCTATGGAAATGCCTCTTAAAATCAGCAGCCATAAAACCATCATCAATGCCAGATAGAATCCACTGAATGCCGCGGCATAGAGGGCTGGGAACGCGAAGTACAGCGTGCCGCCTCCGGCTATCAGCCACACCTCGTTGCCATCCCACACCGGCCCGATGGAGCGCAATACTTGCTGGCGTTCCTGGTCAGTTCGCGCGACAAAAAGATGAATGATGCCGGCCCCCAGATCGAAGCCATCCAGCACCACATAACCGGCGATCATGATCGCCACCAGGCAGAACCACACAGTTTCGATCATTGGACGCCTCCCGCCGCTGCGGGAATCGGCTGCGCATCCGGCCCGTGATCGATTTCACGATGCACTAGAAACAGGAACAGTATTCCAAGAAGCATGTAAAGCCCCATGAAACCCATCAACGTGAACAATCCATTTCCCGCGGAGACTCGCGGCGAAACACCGTCGGCGGTGCGCATCAAGCCATAAATCAACCACGGTTGCCGTCCCAACTCCGCGGTCATCCAGCCGGCGGTGGTCGCGATGTAGGGGAACGGCATCGACAGCATTAGAGCCCACAGCAGTATGCGGTTGTGATACAGCCGCCCGCGCCACAAGGCTCCCGCGCAGATGAGCATCATCAAGATGAGCATAGTTCCCAATCCCACCATGATGTGATAGCTGTAATAAAGCAGCGGGATGTTGTCCGGCCACTGATCGCGCGGGAAATCCTTCAGGCCTTTCACCTCCGCCTCCCAACGGCGGTACGTTAGAAAACTCAACATCTTGGGGACAACAATCGGATTGTCCAAAGTGAGTTTGTCCGTATCCGGCTGGCCGATCAGCGCAATGGGTGCACCCTCGGTGGTTTCAAACAGTCCTTCCATAGCAGCCAGCGTTACGGGTTGATGCTCGGCAATCATCTTCCCTTGTCCGTCGCCAGTGGGGAATAGCATTGCAATCGTCGCCAGCGTGCCCGCAATCACACCCGTCCGGACGAAAATGCGCGCGTACTCCACGAACCGGCCAGCCAGCAAATAGTAAGCTCCGATAGATGCCATCACAACACTCGCGGTCACCACGGCGCCGATCATATTGTGCAGGTACTGCCAGAGTATCCACGGATTCAAAACCAGGCCCCAGAAACTCGTCAACAGGACTTGATCGTTGGGGCCAACCTTGTAGGCAGTGGGATGCTGCATCCACGCGTCGGTGGCGATGATAAAGAATCCCGAGAGCCATGCGCCCAGGCAAACCAATACCGCCGAGAGCCAGTGGAGACGAGGGCTTAGCCGCTTCTCGCCCAACACAAACAGTCCTAGAAAGCTCGACTCCAGAAAGAACGAATAAACTCCTTCCATTGCCAGCGTCTGCCCGATCACCCCTCCGGCGGCTTTCGAGAAGCGCGCCCAACTGGTACCGAACTGGAATTCCATCGGAATGCCGGTTACAACCCCCATAGCGAAATTGATGGCGAAGATCTTCACCCAAAAACGGGCGGCGCGATTGTACTGCTCGTCGCCGGTCCTGAGCGCGGCCGTCTTCAAGATTACGATCAACAACGCCAGCCCCATCGTAAGTTGGGGAAACAGGTAGTGAAACGTAATCGTAAAGGCAAAGTGTAGCCGATGCACTGCTAGCGCTGAATCCATATTGATTCCCCCATAGCAGGATTAGTACCAAACGGCGGAACGGGGCAAGGTCCGCGCCTCTGGGTGAGGCATAGTCCGCAATCAGTAATCGAGCATACGGAAAAGACCAATATCCTCCGCGTTGAGGGACTGGCTGAGCGCGTGCTGCTATACCAGAGGAGGATTCTATGAACGTCAATGTTCGCTGTCTGGGTGGCAAGAAATTTGAGATGACGGCCCGTAACCACAAGGTTCTGTCCGATCAGCCATTCGATAACGACGGAACGGATACGGCCATGACGCCGCCCGAGCTGTTTCTTAGCTCGTTCGGGGCTTGCGCCGCATATTACGCCGACGAGTATCTGCGCGCGCGAGGGTTGCCGGATGAGGATCTTGAGATCCGTATTGCAGCGGACAAGGGCGAAAAACCCGCCCGAATCGGCTCCATCCAGGTAGATGTCATCGCACCGGGGTTGACTCAACGGCATCGGGATGGCTTGCTCCGAGCAGTGGATGCCTGCCTGATTACAAATTCCCTGCGCATACCCCCACATCTGGACGTGCATGTTGTAGCTTCCAGTGCCGTAGCGGAACACGAAGATTTGATTCTAGTCAGCCGCTAACGCACGAGGGCAACGCCATGCGCTGCCAAGACAAGCCGGAATCTTGACTACGTGGTGAATCGCGGACTGGTCATCAACTGATGCAGTTTACATCCGTATGGGGTCGCGAGTAGCCGAATTGCCGGGACACCATGATTTGGGCAGAACCAGGACTGGGTGAAATCCCCCAGCGCTGTCTGGTCGACCATCCAGGCTCCCTCAGAGCCTGGAGCACTAGTTGCACGCAGGGATCGGTCTGGCTTGGACAGAAACTGGTTGCGTTTGCAACAAGACACGGGGCAGTTACCTATCGGCCCACCGAGGCGGTTTCCGGTGCTCGCTCCTTCCGCGTGATGTGAGGATTCCTACGCCACAGCGCGCCGCTCTGGTTCGTAGCCGGTGAATAAGGCGTTCTGCATGGGACGGTCGCAATGAAAATCGGCCAATTCGTCCGGGAACTGCGCGATCAGATCCGGTGGGGCCAGCCTATGTTCATCGCCCAGCATTTTCGCAAGTTGCAGCGCATTCGTGACGGATTTGCCGCCGACATCGTTGTTGGCGAATACGAAAGTCGTCGCCGAGTGTTTTTGGATATGCTCGATCCGGGGCTTCCATTCCAGCAGCTCTTTTTGCGAATACAGATAGTCGTGCGCGGCGATGGGCCGCGTGCCGCGCCCGAACTCGCGCTGCCAGTCCTGGGGATTGCGCCCGTGCAAGCGCACATATCCAATCGGAGAAGTGACGAACGAAGCCGGCGGCATGGCTTTCGTATACACGGCCTGGTCGATGTTCGCGAAGCCGACATGATAATCGATGAGCGTGCCCAGCGCTTCTTCGTGCATCCAGCTTCCGTGCCGCATCTCGGCAACGAGCGGGAACTCGTGAAATGCCCGGCGCAGCGCGATCAGATATTCGCGATTCTCCACCGTATAGCGAAAGGTCCAGGGAAACTGCATCAACAGACAGCCCAGCTTCCGCGCCCGAAGCAGCGGCCATAAGCCGTCTTTGAACAAGGCGATATCGCCCGGCGCGAGAAGACGCTCATGCGTGAAACGCCGGCCGAGTTTCGCTGTAAACACGAACTTTGGGTTGTGAGAAACCTTGCGCAGCCATAGCCGCGAAATCTCGGGACGAAGCGGCTGATAGAAGGTGGTGTTGATCTCAACCGCATCGAAGTAGCGCGATAAATCCTCGAGCGCATGAAAACCACGCGGTTTCTGGCGCGGATAAACCACGCCGTTCCAATGCGGGTAGGACCATCCGGAAGGTCCACAATAGAGAGTTGGGGGGAGGGGCATATCTTCTCCTTGTATTCGCCTCCAGTATAAGCGAACAAAAGGCGAAATGCAAGGGCTTTATCCGCTGGCGAAAAACTCCCCGGAACCGATGATCTCCGCCGGGCCGGTCAGATACACCGAATCGTCCCACCGGATTTGCAGCGCCTCGCCGGCCGGCGTCAAAACCCGCACCGGGCTGGTTGCTACCTTGCGCAAAATAGCTGCTACCGCTGCGCCAGTAGAACCGGTGCCTGAACTCAGCGTTACGCCCACGCCGCGCTCATAGAAAAACACTTCGACGGTGTGCTGATCCACTGACCGCACGAACGATACATTGGTTCGTTTTGGAAAATGCGGGTGCGCCTCAATCTCGGCGCCGGTGGCTTCCCAGTTAGGCGGAAATTGCTCCACCAACACCGCGCACTGTGGATTGCCAACATCTAGAATGGTCACTTCCAACGGACCATTCCGAAGCGGCAGCAGGAAATGAACCTGGTGCTCGTGAAACACCGGACGTCCCATGTTCATCTCAAATAAGAAATGCCGGCCGGAGCGCTCGATCAGGCGCAAGTGCTTCGCTCCGGCGCCGGTCGAGATAGTGACTTCGTTCGCGGCACGGCCGCAATCGATCAGCAGCGCAGCCGCACAGCGCGTCCCGTTGCCCGAAATCTCGGCTTCGCTGCCGTCCGGGTTGAACAAGCGTATGCTGGTGTCGCGAATCAGAATCCAGCCATCGGCGCCGATGCCGGTGTGCCGATTACAAATCGCGCGAGCCAATGCCGGCAGGTCGCTAGCCGTAACGCGATCGGCCCAACTCAGCAAGAAGTCGTTTCCCGCGCCGTGCGCTTTGATAAACGGAATCGTCATGTCTCAGTCGCGCTTGTAGATTTCGATCACCGGCTCGCCCTTCACCATAATGATCTGCACACGATAATAGCGTGGACCCTTCTTAAAAGTTGCCCTTTGGACGGCGGTTGCGACCGGATCGCCGGAAGAGGCTAGCGTCCACTCTTCGTGCAGGAACAAATCGGGGCGCGTGGTGGCGGCCATCCAGGCTGGTTCGTTCGCATCGCGCAGGGCTTCTCGAAGCGGAATTCCGGCCTCGCGAAGAATCGCCAGCCCATCGTCACCCAGGCTGGTGTAGATGCCGGTACCCGGACGGTATTCGGCGGCCAGAAGCTGCGCGGCTTGACGCGTCCAGGCGCGCCGTCCCACGGAATTCACTTGCGATTCTTTCCAGCAAATCCAATCGTCGGGCTTTCGATTTATAAGCCACGGTGTCGCGGCTACCGCGATCGCGCACAAAGCTATGACGGGGCGCAGCCGATTCGGCGCCAGCAATGCCACGCCCGCGCCCGCGATGGCCAGCAACGGCAGCGCCTCCAATCCGTAGCGGGTATTGTAATAGCTGTTGAACCAAAGTTCGGGTACGAAGATCGGCGTCCCGCCCGAGTGCATGCTCCACAGGTAGAACACGGGAGGTAGAGCGGCCAGCGCCACCAGCCAGAAGGTGCGCTTCCAAATCACCCCGGCCAATCCGACTGCTGCGACGATCACCGCGCCCCATCCGGCGCACAACTGCGCAGCAGTTCGGAAAAACAGCCACGCCTTCTTCCAGTCGTGATCGCCCGGACTCGGCGGCATGTGCTGGTCGAGCGCCCTCTGATAGATGCCTTTGGCAGAATATGGCCCGTTGTAAAACTCCAGCGGATTGGCGTACATCCACCAGTTGTGCGCCAGCCAGTAAATGGGAGCGAGCGATGCAATCGCGCCAAAGATCAGCGCTATCACCAGCTTTCGCCGGCGCGCCGCAAACAGGAAATAGAGAGTAACGAATGGAATCAGAAACCAGCCATCGTAACGCGAAAGCGACGCGGCTAAGCTCGCAACTGCCGCGCCCAACACCGCCGATAACGATTGGGTCTCTCGGAACAGAACGGTGAAGTATAGAATCGCCATGAATCCTGCGAGAAACACCGGCTCCAGCATGGGTGTCGCCTGCAAATACAAAAGATTCGGATTGAGAGCGAATACCCCCAAAGCGACGAACGCGGCCGGGGACGACCGCATGGCGCGCCGCACCGCCGCAAACAAAAATGCGCCCGCGAGCACGAAACAAGCCGATGATGGAATGGCACCAGCCAGCCCGTTGTGCCACCACGGATCGTATCGCACTAGCGGCAAGATCAGTACGGTTGGCAGCGGCAGCCACGGGTACCCGAGCTGTTCGTAGCCCGGGGTTCGCGAATCTACAATGCGCCGCGCAATGTTGAGATGCGCCTCCGCATCACCGTAAAACAAGGTCCATCCGGATTGATTTACGAATCGGGTGGAAGCCGCGCTGATGGCCGCAAGCGCGATCAACACCAGAGCCAGCTCAATGTGCGCGCGTTTCAAAATTCAGTGCAGGCCTTGAACTCTTGGAAGCGGGCGTCAATTTCGGCGCGAGTTAGCGTGCGAAACCGGTCCACGCCGAATTTCTCGCAGCAGAAGCTGCCCAGCACCGAGCCATAGATCACGGCGCGGCTCAGCTCTTTACCGCCGACGTGTCCGTTTTTCAGATCGAAACCTTGTTCGGCGAGATATCCGATGAAGCCGCCGGCAAAACAATCGCCCGCGCCGGTGGGATCGAAAACTTCCTCCAGCAAATAACCGGGAACCATGAAATAAGAATCCCGATGAAACAGGATTGCGCCATATTCGCCCCGCTTGATCACCAGCGTTTGCGGGCCCATGCCGTGGATCTTGGCCGCGGCGCGCTTCAGATTGTTTTCACCGGAAAGCATGCGAGCTTCGGAATCATTAATGAGCAGAAAATCCCACGAACGGATAGCATCCAGCAGCTCCTGGCGGTAATCCTTGATCCAGTAGTTCATGGTATCGCCGCCGGCGAGGCGCAGGCCGTTCATCTGGCCGCGCACGCTGCTCTGCAAGGCGGGCTGGATGTTTCCCAGAATCAAATACGGCGCCGCGCGATAGCTGGCCGGCAGTTTGGGATCGAAGCCCGCGAATACGTTGAGATCCGTTCGAGTGGTGGTCCGGTCGTTCATGTCGTTCGAATAAACGCCGGACCAGAAAAATGTTTTGCCCGGCACGCGCTCGAGACCCTCCAGGCCGATGCCGCGGCTGGCCAGAAAATCCTGGTCTTCTTTTGCGAAATCGTCACCAACCACTGCGACAATGCTGGTCTGGGCGAAGTAACTAGAGGCCAGCGCGATGTAAGTGCAGGCTCCGCCCAGGATGCGATCCACGCGCCCGTGCGGGGTTTCGATACCGTCGTAGGCGACGGACCCAACTACGACAACTGACATGCTCTCATCGTAGCGCACGCCATCGCGGGCACCATATCCGGCTCTCACACTGTGGGACACTGTTTGGAATACGCAACGCTGCGGTAAGATCGGAGCGAAGATGGCAACAGTTCAACAGAAATCCATTGAGATCACTGCACCCGTAAATGGCCCCTACTCGGAGATTCTGACTCCACAGGCCGTCGAGTTTCTAGGCGCCTTGGCGCGGAATTTCGAAGAACGGCGCGTCGAACTGCTCCGCGCGCGAGCGGAGCGCCAAACAACGTTCGATCAGGGTGCGCTCCCCGATTTTCTACCCGAAACCGCAGCTATCCGCGAATCCGAGTGGACCGTGGCTCCCATCCCCAAAGACCTGCTGGATCGCAGAACGGAAATCACGGGTCCGGTGGATCGCAAGATGGTGATCAACGCGTTGAACTCCGGCGCTAACGTATTCATGGCCGACTTCGAGGACGCCAATTCGCCGACGTGGGCCAACCTGGTGGGAGGCCAGATCAACCTGCGCGACGCCGTGAGTCGGACCATTCGATTGGTCAGTCCCGAGGGAAAGAAGTACGAGCTGGCGGAGAACACCGCTACGTTAATGGTCCGGCCGCGCGGCTGGCACCTGGTGGAAAAGCATGTCCTAGTGGACGGCCAACCGATTTCGGCGTCGCTGTTCGACTTTGGGCTGTTCTTCTTCCACAACGCCTGGCAGCTTCGCAAGCGCGGAACCGGTCCGTATTTCTATCTGCCCAAACTGGAGAGCCATCTGGAAGCCCGGCTCTGGAACGATGTGTTTCTTTTCGCTCAGGAACGGCTGTCCATTCCGAAAGGGACCATTCGCGCGACGGTGCTGATTGAAACAATTCTTGCCACTTTCGAAATGGATGAAATTCTGTGGGAGCTGCGCGAGCACTCAGCCGGATTGAACTGCGGCCGCTGGGATTACATTTTCAGCTTCATCAAAAAATTCCGGAAGCGCCCGGAGTTCGTGCTTCCAAACCGGTCGCTGGTCACCATGGACCGCCATTTTCTGCACTCCTACGTGCAGTTGCTGATCAAGACCTGTCACCGCCGCGGCATTCATGCCATGGGAGGAATGGCGGCGCAGATTCCCATCAAAAGCGATCCGGTGGCGAACGAACAGGCTCTCGAAAAAGTGCGTCAGGACAAGCTGCGCGAAGTGCGCGCGGGGCACGATGGAACTTGGGTGGCGCATCCGGGCCTGGTGCCGATCGCCAAGGCGATTTTCGATCAACACATGCCGGAGCAGAATCAGATTGCGCGAAAACGCGACGATGTGGACGTGAGGGCGAAGGATCTGCTCGCAGTTCCCGAAGGCGAGATCACTGAAGCAGGCTTGCGTTGGAATATTGATGTAGGACTGCAATACCTGGAATCCTGGCTGAATGGGCAAGGCTGCGTTCCCATCTACAACTTGATGGAAGACGCCGCAACAGCGGAAATCTGCCGGGCCCAGGTGTGGCAGTGGGTGGAATTCGGAGCGGCGCTTCAGGATGCCCGCAAGGTCACCGACAAACTGGTGCAGGAAATGATCGCCGAACAAGTCTCGAAAATGGCGCAAGAACGTGGGCCTCGCTCAATCAATAGTGGATCCTTCCGCCTGGCCGCGGATTTGCTCGAGAAGCTGATGACCGGCGTGGAATTCCCCGATTTTCTGACGCTCGTTGCGTACAATTACTTGGATTGACTGGCGCGCCAGATCCCCCCAGCCCAGCCACGCAGAGCGAGCCTGATTAATTGCCAAAGGACGGCCCCCTGCTTTCGTCCATAGTTTGACCTATGCTGCCACAGGATCTCCACGGCTAACTGCGCGCGACCCGGCAACCATGCTCCTGGCTACGGTGGTATTGGCGCTAGTGACCGTGGTTGCCAGCTTCCTTCCGGCGCGGCTCGGAAAAACACCGGACGTGATCCGGGCGCCGCTAACCGAGCCGCGACCGCAAGGGGGCGTTGCACGGCAGTTGATGAATTAAGCAATCTCCAACTTTTTCTGCAGCTCTTCCAACGAAACACCCTTGGTCTCCGGATAGAGCGACAACACCACGAAGAACTGCAGCACCATCATGGCTGCGAAGAAAATGAATGGAACAGCGCCCGAGTGTGCGGCCAGGACGGGAAATACACCGGAAATTGCCGCGTTCATCACCCAATGGGTGGTGCTGCCCAGGCTCTGACCTTTGGCTCGCACGCGGTTGGGGAAGACTTCGCCGAGGTAAACCCAGATCACCGCGCCTTGGGAGAAGGCGAAGAATGCGATGTAGCCCACCAACAGCCAGACCAACCAGTCCTCGTGTTGGGCGGTAGAGAATATGAATGCCACTCCGGCCAGGCACACCGCGGTGCCAACGGCGCCGACTAAAAGCAGCTTCTTGCGGCCGAGTTTATCGATGACCGTCATGGCGAGCATGGTAAACAGCAAATTGGTAGCGCCGATCGCCACTGCCTGCAAGTCCCCAGAGACTTTGCTGAATCCAGCTTTCGCAAAAATATCGTTCAGGTAATAAAGGATGGCATTGATGCCGGATAGCTGATTGAACATGCCGATGGAAACCGCCAGAAAAATCGGCAGCCGGTATTTTCGCTGGAATAAAGCTTCGTCGGCACGGCCATGATCGGCATCAATGGAAGTCACAATGTCCTGAAGTTCCCCTTCGACATTTTCCTCACCAATCTGGCGCAGCACGTTGCGCGCTTCTGCGGTGCGGCCTTTCTTCGCCAGCCAGCGCGGACTGCGCGGAATACCGAAAAGCAAGAGAAAGAAAAGAATGGCGGGTGCGGCCGACACTCCAAGTTTCCAACGCCATTCCGCAGCGCCGAAACCGGCCAGACCCATCAGGTAGTTCGAGAGATAAGCCAGCAAAATGCCCGCGACTACATTGAACTGGAAGAAGCCGACTAAGCGGCCGCGCCATTTTGCGGGAGCAATCTCGGCGATATACATGGGTCCCAGCACAGAAGATCCGCCGATGCCGAGGCCGCCAATCAGGCGGAAGGACACCAGCGAATACCAATCCCATGCGAAGGCACATCCCAGCGCGGAAATGACGTATAAAATAGCCATCGCCCGCAGGCTGTCGCGCCGTCCATAACGATCGCCTGGTAGGCCTGCAAACAGCGCGCCGAGGATGGTTCCATAGAGAGCGCTGGCCACGGTAAGACCCAGCGCCGCATGCGAAAGCCGATAGGCGTCGGTTAGCGCATGAGTGGCGCCGGCGATTACCGCGGTGTCGAAACCGAAGAGCAATCCACCCAGCGCGGCCACTCCGGTGCTCCTCAGCAGATAGGAATTTATTTTCATGAAATGATCACCAGCCGTGTTACCAAATGCTGCCGAGAGTCCAGAAATCGGTCTTAACGCCGCCAGCAGGGCCGCCTTGCGAGTGGAACTCGATGCGCCGCTTGCCGGGCGATGGAAACACCAGGTTCGTGATGGCGACAAGTCCATCGCCGGCAAAAACCTCGACGGAACTCCGATCCACCAGCACACGCAATCGAAGCTGGCCGCCATTGAGGCGTAGGGGCGCGCTGGTTCGGACCGGGAAATCCTTGCTAAAACTGGTGTTGCCGGAATGTGTGCGGTCGATAAAGATCTCCTGTTTTTCGCGATCGAACCCAACCAGAGTAAAAGCCCCGCCGGCGGCGATCAGTCTCCAGCCCACCTCCTTCGCATTTCCTAACTGCACGGTTGATCGCAGCTCGAAGGTATCGCTTTCCGGATTCCATGGACGTCGAAGTTGTTCCAGGGCATCGATCGGATTCTGCACCAGGCGCAAACCCTGCGGTGTGCTGCGCAGCCCGAGTTTGCGCGGGACCGTCATTTGCCCGCGCCAAGGACTGGTCGGGACATCCGCAGCATACTGCCAATTGTTCATCCAACCGATCATAACCGGAGATTGGGTGCGTGGCAGATTGTTGAATGTCAGGGCGCAATAGCAGTCCTTGCCGTAGTCGGTCCAAAGAGTAAGGCCGGGAGGGTTGTCGTTGGTAAAATGCGTGCCGTCGAACTGACCGACGAAGTATTGTTCGCCCGACCCTCCCTGCAACGCTCCCGGATTCAGCCCGACCTTAAGCACCCAGCGTGTTTGGCCGGATTTTGATTCCACGGGCAATTCGAAAAGTTCGGGACATTCCCACTGGCCGCTGGTTGCGCCTGCGGGACCGAAATCGCTCAGCGCTTGCCAATGCTTCAGGTCGGCTGAGCCGTAGAAACGAACTTTGTGATCGTTCGGAAGAGATACAGCCATCACCCAGCGCTTCGCCCGATCGGACCAGAGGACCTTGGGATCGCGAAAATCCGGCATATGGAGATCCAACACCGGATTCTGCGCGTACTTGGTCCAGGTGCGGCCGCGATCGTTGCTATAGGCGAGGTTCTGAGTCTGGAGAGCCGGACGCGATGCGGCTGCCTGAGTGTGGCCAGTATAGATCGCGACGAGACACGGTTTTGCAGCGGTGCAGAATCCGCTGCTGTTGTGTTCATCCACTACCGTACTACCGGTGAAGATCATGATGCCGTTCGCTTCCGGAAGCGCGACGGGCAATTCGCGCCAACGAACCAGATCGCGGCTGACGGCGTGCCCCCAGCTCATGTGACCCCACCGGCCGCCGAAGGGATTGAACTGGAAGAACAGATGGTACTCGCCTTCGAAATAGACCAGGCCGTTGGGATCGTTGGTCCAGTTGCGAGCGGGAGAGAAGTGGAATTGCGGACGGTAGGGTTCCTGATATGCCGGAGCCTGGGCGAACAGGGTCAGGGCTGCGGCGAAAAGAGAGGCAGTGAGTCTGGGCGGCAAGATCCTTACAGTCTAGCTGCTGGAGATCGGGGGCAGGGGCAGCGGAGAGGGACGAGGGGCTCGTGGCTAGGAATGAGGTCTGACTCGCACAATTAACGTCCACTATTGTATACTTAAACATAATTAGCGTATACTAACATAGACGTTATGGGTAAAGATGCATCTTCATCAAGGACACCGTCGCCGGTCGCGCGCGCTCTTCGCAAGCTCGGGCACGATATCCGGGATGCCCGGCGGCGGCGGCGTATTCCCGTCGCAATCCTGGCGCAACGGGCCTCCATCAGCCGGATGACTCTCAATAAGGTCGAAAAAGGGAAACCCGGCGTTTCGGCCGGGGCCTACGCCACTGTTCTCTTTACACTTGGAATGGCGGGCCGGCTGGCGGATGTAGCTGACCCCCGGCACGATAGCGTTGGGCTAGCGCTGGAGGAGGAGCACCTGCCGCAGCGCATCCGGCTGCCGCGAAGACAGAGCCCTAAGAAGCCGAGGGCCTCGTGATGGAAAAAGAAATTCTGGTCTACGTGGACCTGGATGGCACCCCGCGCCTGGTGGGGCGATTGTGGACGCACACGCGGAAGGATCGCGAGAGCGCCAGCTTTGAATACGACAAAAGCTGGCTGGCTCATCCGGAGCGGTTTTCCCTAGAGCCCGCCCTGGCGCTTGGGCCAGGGCCATATCATACGGCATCCGGCCGCGCGCTCTTCGGGGCGATTGGCGACTCTGCTCCGGATCGATGGGGGCGAGTATTGATGCGCCGGGCCGAACGCATGCGGGCGGAACGCGGGGGGCGGACGCCGCGCGCAGTCCGTGAAATCGACTGCTTGTTAATGGTTGACGATGAAGCGCGCCAGGGCGCGTTACGTTTCGCTGAGGGGGAGGGTGGGCCGTTTCTAGCCGAGCCCGCTGCAACCAAGATCCCACCTTTCGTGGAGTTGCCCCGGCTGCTCTCAGCCGCCGAGCATGTGCTGAGCGACACGGACAGCGACGACGATCTGCGCCTGCTGCTGGCGCCCGGCTCATCGCTCGGAGGCGCCCGTCCGAAAGCTTCCGTGCGGGACCGCGGCGGACATCTTGCGATCGCAAAATTTCCGAGCGAGGGAGACGAAGTGAATACCGTGTTGTGGGAGGCAGTTGCTCTGACCCTTGCGAAGAAGGCCGGCATTCCGGTGCCGGCATGGCGCCTGGAGACCGTCCTTCGCAAGCCGGTACTTGTGCTGCGCCGTTTCGATCGCGACCGCCCGGTACGGATTCCGTTTCTTTCCGCGATGAGCATGCTGGATGCTCACGACAACGAGACCCGCAGCTATATGGAATTCGTGGATATTCTCCGTCAGTACGGCGCATCGCCCAAGGAGGACATGCACGGTTTGTGGCGGCGGATTGTGTTCAGTATTCTGATTTCGAACACGGACGACCATCTGCGGAACCACGGCTTTCTGTGGACGGGCCCCGCCGGTTGGCGATTGTCACCGGCCTACGATCTCAATCCCGTGCCGGCCGATATCAAACCGCGGGTTTTCGCAACGGCAATCGATCTTGAGGATAGGACAGCCTCGCTGGATCTGGCATTCGAAGTAGCTGCGTACTTCGAGTTGGGCTCGAAAGAGGCGCAAAAGATTGCGGCCGAAGTCGGGCAAGTGGTAGCCAGGTGGCGAAAAGAGGCGGTCAAGCTGGAACTCCCGACGGCGGAAATCAATCGCATGGCATCCGCGTTCGAGCATGCGGACTTGAAAGCCGCGTTATCTTTTGTGGGACGGAAACAGCGCGGCTGATCCGGACGCGTTCGGTTATCCTTGGGTAATGTCCGAACCGATTTCGCCCACCTGGCCTATAGCTCCCTGGTTCGCGGATATCCGGAAGCTCGCTGCCGTATTGTCCTGCTGATACCAATCTGGAATGGAACGCGAACGCTGCTCTCCCTTGGACAGAGTGGGTGGACAATTCCGTTGTTAGTTCTAGCGCCTCTTTTCAGCGCGCTTATGCCAGCGTTCTATTTTACGTTGTATCGCAACAAGGGAACTCTACTTTTTCCGAGATCCCTCCGGCAATTGACTTTTGGCGCGACGGTCGTTTTCGCCGTAGTCATGGTTGCAGAGCTAGTGGTACAGCCTGGCTATCGAAGGGCCGCGAGCGTTTTGTATCCGCGTCAATCTCCCTGGACCGCCGTCAACGCCGCTACTCTGCTTAACTTGCTTTCGAATCTCGCTTACATCTTGTTGTTAGTCGCGTTTTTTCGCCAATCCGATGACAATCCCCATCCGAATGTTCCCATTTCGAAGGCGCTCAAGTATGCCGTCAAGGTAGCTGTCTGGGCATGGACAATATGGCTGGCAATCAACATAATCCGAGTGGTCTACGCACCATTTGGCTATTTCCGCCTTCGGCAATACGCGCTCAGTGCCGGACAAAATCCACCACCCTTCTCGCCTTGGATGGAGGAAGTGACCTTTCAGCTACTAAGCCAAGCATGTTTGTTCGCGGGTGCGTACATCATCTTCATAGTATGCGAAGGGCGACTTGCGCCCCCGGTTCAGGTCGGACCGGAAGACTGAGCGGCGGCTGCCTGTCGCTATCGAATCCGCGTTCGAGCATGCGGACTTGAAAGCCGCGTTGGCTTTTAAAACAACGCCTTCCAAACGGGTTTCAAAACCGGCAGGCCGCGGGGTTTGTTCACAATAACCTCAACGCGGGCCGCCGGCACCGACGGCTGAAATTGCAATAGGTACTGATTACGAACTTCGATAACAGCTTCCAAAAGTTTTCCTGGATCAACTTGGATAACTTGGATGCCGCCGGGAATACTCCGGGTATCCCAAGCGGTTACCAGAATTATGGTTCTTCTCAGGTTCTTCGAAGCGGCCAATTGACGAACGCCGTCGGACAAGGAGACAGTTTGAATCAGATCGTCATCGGGACCGCTCAGCTTAGCGGCCGAGGGTAACGGTGACTCGCTAACAATTGCGATGGAGATTGGGGAATCGAGGCCAGAGAAATTCGTAATTGGGCGAGGAGCGCCGTTCTCAAGTACGGTGAAGTTCTCCTGTTCAAGGCCGGTGACGAAGCGATTGAGTGGATCCATCACTGCGACAGGGATTACAGCAGATTGGTTTGGCGGGAGTTGGGCTGCAACGGGCGCCACGCTGACGGTCAAGAGAACGCTGAGCGTCAGGGCCAGAAGGAAGGCTTGGGTAGGAGCGGTTCGATTGCTCATAGCAACGTTGTAACATGTTTTCGTAAGATTCGATCAGCGCGGGTGGCGGTCGTCGCTGGCTGTTATCGTAGTTCTTATGCCTTCTCATTCCGAAATTTCGGACGCCTTGACCCAGCATCTCGGCCTCTCTCACCCTCCCGTAGCAGTTTGCCTGACCGACAATGTTCCAACGGGTGTGGAAGCTTGGTCCGGACCGGCTCCCGCTGGCTGCAGGTTCTGGCAGGAGGCTGGAGCGCGAGTGTTTGCGACATCGGCCGGCGATCATAGTTCCTGCGCAATCGGGCAGTACACACACAATCTCGAGATGAGCCCGGCGTCGAATACTGATCTCATGGATGCGCTGAAGGTCTTTGCCGATTTGACTTACGTCCGTGAACAGGATTTGCAGATGATCCCGGTTCTCCAATCCAAGCCGAAGCATGTGATTTACGGGCCGCTGGCGGAGATTCCTATAGAGCCGGACGTCGTATTGCTGTTGGTACGGGCGGACCAAACGTTGATTCTTTCAGAAGCCTCGCAGCAATTGGAAAATGGATTGCCTCCCGCCATGGGACGTCCCGCTTGTGCGATCGTCCCACAGGCTAAGAATACGGGCCGTTCGGCGCTGAGCCTGGGATGCTGCGGAGCTCGGGCCTATCTGGATGTGCTTTCCGGCGATGTAGCGCTGTACGCGATTCCGGGCCCGACGCTGAACGCCTTTGCGGAGAGAATCACGGCGCTTGCGAAGGCCAACGCGATTCTAACGAAGTTTCACCAGATCCGCCGGAAGCATATCGAAGCGGGAAAGACCCCGACCATTCAGGATTCCTTGGTAGCGCTGCAGTCCGTGTGAGCTAGCCTCACTCTTCGATGCCCACCCATTGCAGTGCTTGCGTCCGGTCGGCAAAAGCACGCATGGAGACGGCTTTCCCCTGACTGAAGGTATAAACGTCAGCTAAACGAATCTCAGTCCAGTCCGTACTGTCCTTGGTCCGCGCCCGGACGTAGACAAAAACCACGATCCTATCTCCAGCGGCGATGAAACGCTCAGGTTCGCTTCGGCCTTCCGCCCAGTTCGCGCGCGATTGGGCCAAATATCCTTTCACGCCGGCGTGGCCGCGATAGGTTCCACCGCCGGGAAACTCGGAAGGCTCAGTCCACTCGATATCGGGATGGAGCGGCTCCACGGTTGTATCAATGTCCCCACGATTAAACGCATCGTAGGCGCGGCGCAACGCGCAGAAATAGGCATTCTGCTCGGTCTTGGTAAGCACAGAACCTTTATTTTAGCGCCGAGCGTGAGGTTAACTGAGCCTACGGACCAATACGGCTTTCACACGGCCGGAATCATCTTGTTCGCTGGCATCCGGTCGGAATGCCAAACCGGTACGGCTGCGTGGCACTCCCTTGCGGCCGCGGCTCGGAACGGGCAATCGGGAAGCATCGGGTCGTACACACTTCTATTGCTTTCGGCGCATCGATCGGATATTCTGTTGTCAGTTACTGAGAGGAGCAGCGTGAGCAAACCTACCGATCTGGTGCAAGGCACGCTGGACCTGCTGGTGCTCAAGGTGATTGCACTCGAGCCGATGCACGGCTGGGCCATTGCGCAGCGCATCCGGCAGATTTCACGCGACGTTTTGCAAGTGGGGCAAGGTGCGCTCTATCCATCGCTGCACAAATTGGAGCAGAACGGCTGGATCAGCTCGAAATGGGCGATCAGCGAGAACAATCGGCGCGCGAAGTACTATACCCTGACGAAAGCGGGGCGTAAGGCGATGGAACAAGAAGCCGCGCAGTGGGACCGTTTGTCGACAGCGATCGGGTTGGTGGTCGGGAAGGTTTGAAAAGCGGTAACCACGATGCGCTGGGCGAGTATCCTCAGTATGCGGTTTCGGTCACTCTTCTCGCGCGCGAAAGTGGAGCAGGATCTGGACGAAGAGCTCCACTATCATCTGGAGCGGCAGATTGAAGAAGACGTGACGGCCGGGATGAGCCGCGCGGATGCACGCCGGGCAGCGCTCAGGGCCTTTCAAGATTTGGAACAAAGGAAAGAGGAGTGTCGCGACATGCGGGGATGGAATTTAATTGACAACTTGACGCAGGATCTGCGCTTCACGCTGCGGCAACTCCGGAAGAATGCCGGTTTCACTTTCACCGCGATCCTGATGCTCGCGCTCGGCATGTGTGCCAGCGTGGCGATCTTCGCATTCGTCGACGCTGCACTGTTTAAGCCATTGCCATACCGGAATCCAGCGACCTTGTTAGGCGTATACGAGCACATCGATCTCTGTCCGCGCTGCAATCTTTCCTATCTCGATTACGTGGATTGGAAGAAGCTCAACAAAGTCTTTACGTCGCTTGAGCTTTACCATGGCAACGGCTATATCCTCACCACGTCCTCGGGCGTGGAACCGGCGTCCGCTGTTCGGGTGTCCGCCGGATTCTTCCGCACGCTGGGTGTGGCGCCCGCTCTGGGACGCGATTTCCACGCGGATGAGGATCGTCCAGGTGCTGCTCGCACCGTGATGCTGAGCCACGATTCATGGATGAAACGGTACGGCGGAAAATCCGATGTGATAGGCCGCAGCGTCACTCTGGATAACAATCCCTACGTCATCATCGGTGTCCTCCCCGCTGATTTTCATTTCGCCCCGCAGGGGCTGGCGGAGTTTTGGACCATGGAGGACGGCACCGGATCCTGCGAGCAGCGGCGTAGCTGCCACAATTCCTTCGGCATCGCGCGCTTGAAGGATGGCGTGACGCTTCAGGCAGCGCAAGCGGATACTTCATTGATAGCAGCTCAGTTGGAAAAGCAGTATCCGGATTCCAATCACGGCCAGGGTGCTCTGGTGCTGCCGCTTTCGGAAGTGATCGTAGGAGACATTCGTCCCATCCTGCTGGTGCTGCTGGGCGGCGCGGGATTGCTGCTGCTGATCGCATGCGTGAACGTGGCCAGCCTCTTGTTGGTCCGCGCCGAGAGCCGACGTCGTGAGATGTCCGTCCGTAGCGCGCTGGGCGCCTCGCGCGTTCGATTGATCCGCCAATTTGTGACGGAGGGCCTGGTATTGGTCGCGCTGGGAAGTATGCTGGGTCTGGCCTCGGCGGATTGGACTATGCAACTGCTCACGCGTCTGATCCCGGCAGACATGCTGGCCGGGATGCCGTTTCTCCACGGCTTAGGGCTGAATCTTCGGGTATCTTTGTTCGGATGCGGAATCGCGTTGCTTGCGGCAGTGCTGTTCAGCGTAACTCCCGCGCTGCGTCTTTCGTTCGCCGGAATGCGCGAAGGGCTCGGCGAAGGAAGCCGAGGATCGGCTGGAAATACTTGGCGGCGCCTGGGTTCAAAACTGGTTGTAGTAGAGCTTGCAACCGCCATGGTGTTGCTGGTTGGTGCGGGATTGCTGGGCCAGAGTTTGTATCGGCTGCTGCATGTGGATCTGCAATTCCAGCCGGATCATCTGGCGACGTTGATGCTTGGCGCGCCGGATTCCACGTATGGAAAAGATCCGCAGTCGGTGGCGCTGGCGCGCCGGATTCTGAGTCGCGCCCTGACGTTGCCTGGAGTGACCTCCGCCGGAACGTCCAGCCTGTTTCCGGTAAGCTACAACGGCAACACGGATTGGATCCGCTTCGTAGGCCGTCCTTACAATGGCCAGCACAACGAAGTGAATGAACGGGAGGTAAGCGCCGGTTACTTCGCGGCCATCGGCGCCAAGATGCTGCGGGGCCGTTACTTTAACGAGACCGAAGATGACACCAAGCCGAAAGTCGCGATCATCAACCAGGCGCTCGCGAGGAAGTATTTTCCAGGCGAGGATCCGATCGGCAAAGTAATCGGCGATACCGAATTGACGCCAAAATCACTGAAGCAAATTATCGGCATTGTGGACGACATTCGGGAAGGCTCGCTCGATTCAGAAATCTGGCCGGCCGAATATCTTCCTTTCAACCAGTACCCGGGCACGTACTTCTCGCTGGTGGTTCGAACGTCGCAGTCCGAGCAGTCGACGCTTCCGGCGCTGGCCGCAACCATCCACGATATCGATCACAACATCGTTGCGTTTGACATTCGGAGCATGCGGGACAGAATCCAGAATTCGACATCGGCTTATATGCACCGCTCCTCAGCTTGGCTGGTGGGAGGTTTCGCGGCGCTCGCCTTGCTCTTAGGAGTGGTGGGATTGTACGGCGTGATTGCTTACTCGGTGAGCCAGAGAACCCGCGAAATCGGAGTGCGAATGGCATTGGGCGCCGAGCCCAATAACGTCTACGGGCTTATTTTGAAAGAGGCCGGCTGGCTGACTTGCGCCGGAATTTGCGCCGGCATGATTTGCTCGCTGGCCGCGGCCACGCTGATGCGGAAGCTGCTGTTCGGCGTTCAATCGTGGGATGTAACGACGTTGATCGCGGTCGCCGCTGTGCTGGGAATTTCTGCGCTGATGGCTAGCTTTATTCCCGCGCGGAGGGCAGCATCGGTGAATCCGGTGGATGCGTTGAGGGCGGAGTGAAAATTCGTTTCTCGTGTCTCGTTTCTCGTTGGGTGCTGTCGTTGGCCGCAAACGAGAAACGATGAACGAGAAACGTTTTTTATCTTTCTCCGAAGTTGTAGCCCACCCAGACCGAACCGCCCGGAACGGTGTCGCTTCCAAACTGATTCGTTAAGCCGGGCACGTAATGAAAATCGAATTGTGGACGGATGAAGATGTGCTCGGTCACAAAAATCTGCACGCCCGCGCTAAAGTTGACATCGAAATGATTCGCGGCTCCCACCGGCTGGTTTTGCGATGAACAAACGGCGGTGCCGATACAGCCGCTTTGATTGAATGAAAAGCTGGTTCTGGCTTCGCCTATGCCGCCCATCAATTGCAGCACGGCTCGCTTGCGATTAATTGGGGCGTAGATGCCCTTCACGTCGTAGAAGGCCTGGCGGTATTCGAGCGGTCCGTAACCGCTTTGAGCCGGCTGGATACTGGCCTGGAACCCACCACCGAAATGATGCGTGAACATGATGTCCCCGCCGAAGCCTAGAAAGAAGCCGCCCAGTTTGCTGGTAGCTTGGCAGTTTACGTCGGCGGATCCCGGTGTGCAAGTCCCAAACGGAACGAGCGCGGATGCGTTATCCAGGCCGCCTCCGGTGGCAGAATCGTGAAGACTGCCGAAACCCAGGTTAATATCAAACGCACTTTGTGCACCGGCGAATGGCAGGCACAGTGCGAACAGAGAAAGTACAGGCAAACAACGCAACGTTCGTTTCACTTTAACCCCTCGATTTGCGCGCATAATCGGCGCATATCGGTGGGACGTGATTCAGGGGAAAGCGGTTTCAGCCCACGTGGAGCGTTTTAGTAAAGGACGAACGCCCAGAGGGTGTCGCCGGTTGCCGCGATCACATATTGTCGGCCGTCCAGCATGTATGTTTGAGCAGGATTGGTAACCCACCCGATGCGCGTGTTCCACAGTGGCTTCCCGGTGACAACATCGTGCGCCACCAGATTGCCCGCGCCGTCGCCGGCAAAGAGCAGCTTGCCCGCGGTGGTTAACATTCCACCTCCGCCACCCTGGCCGTAATAAGGACGCCGCCACTTCACTTCACCGGTCCGGTAATCGATGGCCGTCAGAAAACTTCCTCCGGACCCGACCTGGACTTCATCTTTGCCTCCCAAGCCCATCGATCCGCGTGGATCCAAGTCAGTCAGATAAAAGATGGAGTAGTCGTCGGATTCCGCGACATAGAACAGGCCAGTATCGGGAGAATACGAGGGCGGCTCCCAGTTGGTAGTGCCGTCGGAGGTGGGTGACACCAGCGAACCTGCAATGGTCGCGTTCTTTTCAGCATCAGGGTACGGTCCGCCGGCTTTGGTCAGTTTGTCCGACCAGTTCGTCAACAGCCCATATTTGCTGGTCACCAGATGCTCGCCGGTTAGGCGATCCAATGTAAACCAGTAACCGTTACGCGCCGCGGTCAATACCATCTTCCGCATTTTGCCGTTGAACATTCCATCCACTAACACTGGGGTCTGGGCGGAATCGTAATCGTGCATGTCGTGCGGGGATGTGGAGTAATACCAAGCCATTTTTCCGGTCTCCACATTCAGAGCAATCAGCGCGCAGGTGAATAGGTTGTCTCCTTCACCGCGTGTGCCATTGGTAAACGCGGGCGTGGGATTGCCGGTGCTAAAAATGTAAAGCTTTGTATCGGGATCGTAGGCGCCCGGAACCCAAGCCTGGCCGCCGCCGTGCCTGGCTGCATCCAAGCTGGCCCAAGTGTTCAATCCAGGATCGCCGGGATTCATCGGGACGGTATAAAACTTCCATTGGAGGTCGCCCGTTTCAGGATCGAATGATTGCAGCATACCGGGCGCGTCGAGATCGTTGCCGGTCCCAACTAGCACGTGATTTCCGACTACAACGGGCGCGGGCGTAGAGAAATATCCCTGCGCCAGATCGGCAATGGGTTTGTGCCAGCGCTCCTTGCCCGTCTTCGAATCTAGCGAGACCAGATAATCGTCCGGGGTCTCCATGAACAGGTAGCTGTTCCACATCCCGAGTCCGCGATTGCCGATGTGCGTCCCGCCCTTCGTCTTCCAGAAGTAATGCCACAGCTCGCTGCCGTCGCGGGCATCCACGGCCCAGGCATTGTCGGGCATGGTGAAGTAGAGAATTCCATCCACTTCTAGCGCCGTGGCCTTGATGCTGCCGCCACCCACGTTGATATCACCCGGGCCTTCGCCGCCGACGATGACGGCTGCAGGGGCGCGCCCACCGCGGCCACCGGGGCCGGAGGTCTGACCGGGCGTAACGCGAGTCATCCAAGCCAGGGTCAAGTGCATCACATTCGTCTGGTCGACTTGCGTTAGGGCGCTATAGCGCTTGCCGGAGTAGTCGCCATTGTAAGTGGGCCAAGAGTCCTTGAGCGGCTTGAGAATCTCGGAAGGAGCCACGCCGTTGCCTTGCGCGAACAGAGCCAGCGGCGACAGCGCTGCGGACAATATGAGTTCTTTGAATGTCATTTTAGAGTCACCAGGTATGCGGTCACATCGTGTATGTCTTTGTCGGTGTACGCAGCCAGCAGATCACGATGTATCTTCATCGGATCTTGCACGTCCACCTTCGGGATATCGCCTTCCCTGCGGAAAGTGCGCGACGTTCCGTCAGCCAGCGCGACCGTGACCAGGAAGTCGTCGATTCGAACTAGCCGGCCTTCCACTCTTTCTCCGGTTGCCGCGGTGATGGTCGCTATGACGGTGCGCCGGGAGCCGGGTGCGCCCAGCGTGGGTCCGAAACGGCGATTGCGGGTCCCACCCGCAACCCACGCGTTCTGCAGTGCCTTGGGATCGGAGACGCGGGTGGCGATTCCCGCGAGATCGCCGCTGGGAGAATGACAGCTACCGCATTTCGCGGCGAAGTAGGCTTGCCCGGCGGTTGCGTCGCCAACTAGGACGCTCGGGGCCGGCTTGCCGATGGATGGCGGCTTGCCTTGAGTTCCGATGGTGGCCACTTCACTCCGGATATACGCGGCCACTGCTTTCCCGTCCGCGGGGCTCATGGGCACCGCAGGCATCCCCGAGTTCTGACGCGCGCCTTGGATGATCGGGACAATCAATTCGCCATCCTGGTCGCTAAGCGCCACCTGCGAGCGCAGCAGGTTGGGACCGCCCAAATCGCCGCCTCTCAGATCCGCGCCGTGACAACTGGTGCAGCTAATGCCGTACAGCGTTTTCCCGCGAGCGATTTGCGCGGGGTCGCCGGGTGGACGCTTTTGGCCGGGAACCAATCCTCCGGGCCGGCGCACCGGGGTCTGGACACTCGCGGCGGGCGTCGTAGCGGCCGGTGGTGTAGTCTGTGCCGCGGCGCGATCGGCCACGGCGATGGTCAGTAATGTTGGAAGCGCAATCAGCAACCAGTTCTTCACCTGCACCATTCACCTCGGAATCAAGTTGGATGTCTCCGGAATGGAAACGTCTTCATAACTAGATTAGTTCAGTTTGTTTGACGATGTCAGAGGGGATCGATCGGGTGCGCGCCATAAATCGCGACTGAGCCACGCGCGGAAGGAAACGGCTCGCCTACTGGCTGCGCGGCGGGACAATCCACAGGAAAATCAGATGGCTCAGGCCGAGGCCATGCTCCGCGTCTCCCCTCTTCAAGGTCTCTTCCTTGTCGGGCTTCCAATCGCCCATGTCGAACGTATTTGAAACTATCCGGGTACCCGGTTTCAATTCCTTGAGCAACTTGGGCCGCAGACGCAGGTTGACCTTTGGGAGCAGGAACAGAGTGACGACGGTGGCATCGCGGATATTGGCTTTGAACAGGTCATTCTCTTCGAACCGGACCAAGCCTTCCACCCCCGCCTGCTTGGCGTTCTCTCGCGCTTCGTGAATGCGCTGCGGGTTGATGTCGATTCCTACGCCGTGCGCCCCGTATTGCTTAGCCGCCGCAATCACGATGCGGCCATCCCCGCAGCCCAGATCGTAAACTACGTCGTTGCTTTTCACATCCGCGAGTTTCAACATCGCCTCAACGGCTTCATCCGTAGTGGGCACGTAAGGAACTTCGGGGTGGCTGGATTGAGCGCTGGCGAGCGAGAAGGAAAAGATCAGGAGCGCAAGATGGTGGCAGGTGGTTCGAGTTTGGAGATGCATCGCCTGAGCCTTGGCGCGCCCGGAGGGACTCGAACCCCCGGCCTATTGGTTCGAAGCCAATAACGGACGCTGAATCAATAACTTACACTGAGTGCTATCAATTACGACTGGCCAATACATTCAAACATTTGCAACCGGCCAGATATACATCATAGCAGCCCATCGAAACCAAGGGTGGGCACAAATCGAGCACAGCGATTCCTTCATCGCTAGCGTCGCCTGGTACATCCGGATTTCGTACGACGCCTAGGGAATCCCGCATCATTCGAGTGGTACCGACCTGAATCAGTGCGTGCTCCGGGCTTTGGCGATCAACGGATTCGCCAGCTTCTCCCACTCGTCCCAAGCATGGAACCAGTTTCCTTCAACCTCACGGTAGATCAAGAACACGTTGTCCCGATACCCCGCGTCCGTCTTGCCGGGGAGGTAAACGAAGCCCCGCTTAGTGGCTGGGTCGATGGCATAGCGTACGACGTATGTGCCGGGGTTCCCCCGGTTGGTTACAAATGAGACCTCATAAACTGGAACACCCTTCGGCGGTTCCACCATCCCCTGCGTCCAATCGATGTTTACGCTATGAGGTTCGCCGGAGCTGGTCCCTCGTCCCGCCCAGACGTTGTACTGGCGCACGATGGCCGGATCGGTGATTTCGATTGGAGCGCCGAGATCCCCTCCCGTGATAGTGATTCGGACGGTATCTCCTTTGGCGAATACCGGCGCTGGTGCGATCACCAGCACCGCGATGGTGGTCAGAGCTTCGAATGTTACTCGCATATGACCT
>DASYNU010000229.1:0-25018 GCA_036008345.1 Bryobacteraceae bacterium | reverse complement strand
GGCGATAACGGCTACAACCAGCAACAGGAGGGATTGGCGGCGCACAGGTACAGGATATATCCTAAAGACATATGCGCAAGGTTATTGCTGGGGCCGTGTTGTTACTCGCTGCTTTGTGCGCGTGGGGTGCGCAGATGCGGAGCCGGGGAGTGTCCACCGCCCCGATCGTGATCGATGTCTATAGCGACTTTCAATGTCCAGCGTGCAAGGCCCTGTACGAGCGGACGCTCGGCCCGCTCAGGTATGAGTACGTCGACAAGGGCAAGGTTTATCTGGTGCATCACGAGTATCCGCTACCCATGCATGCCCATGCGATGGAGGCGGCTTGCTATGCTTGCGCGGCCAGCCGCGTCGGCAAATACGAACAGGTCTGCGATGTACTGTTTCGCCGACAGGAGACTTGGGCGGCCAATGGAAAAGTGGATGAGACGGTATGCAGCATTCTGACGCCGGCCGAAGCAAAGAAGGTGCGTGCCTTGGCCAAGGATCCAGCCATCGCCGCCGAGATAAAGCAGGATATTCAGGCCGGTCAGAGCGCCCAGGTTAATCAAACTCCGACTATGATTCTGTCCTACCGCGGGAAGCAGTACCGGCTTCCCGGGGCGAATTACGATATCTTGCGGCGCTTCATCGATCAGCTATTGGCAAACTGACGTGCGGTACTTTCTCATCGTTCTGCGCCTGGCGCTGGCAGCAGTATTTCTGTACGCCGCCTACATGAAACTGCGCGAACCATGGCTGCTGTTTGCGATGTCCATCGACGCCTATCAAATTCTGCCGGAATGGGCCGCGTTGACGTTGGGCCGGATTCTCCCGTGGCTGGAGCTGTTTTTAGGATTGCTTCTGGCGACGGGTTTCGGTCTGCGCTACTCGGCCGCCGGCGCGAGCATTCTGCTGGGAGGATTCTTCGCGGTGATGGTCCGGGCGTACATCCTGGGAATGAAAATCGACTGCGCGTGTTTCGGCCTGGGCGATGTGATTGGTCTACCGACGCTGGCGCGAGATGGCGCCTTGCTGGCGCTGTCGGTGGGGTTGACGGTGCTGGCAGTGAGTTCGAAAAAGCGAATGATCTTGTCCCCTCGCTGACGGGCTGGGCTCAAAGGTCGCCCAGTCTTTCCGAGCCGCGAGCGTAAGCGGCCGGTGATTTTGATTTTTTCGCGGGTTATTACACCTACATTACCGGTTTCTGTAACGCCGTCTCGACATGCGTAGTCCCATTCGGTCTCCCCCACCAAAGCCTCCGACCAGATCAGGGCGTCTCGCTCACAACCCGCACCGCTGGCCATCTCCTGGTAGGCGGCATTCAAGTATTCAAACCTAATTGATGTTTGCATACACACACAAAAAAGGCCGGGCCACCTGGCCCGGCCTTTCACACGGAGGAGGAGCGGCTTTACCGGGCAGCCAGTAAAGCTCGCAAATGACGCGCACGTTCCGGGGAACGAAGCTGGCGCAACGCCTTGGCTTCGATTTGCCGGATGCGCTCACGGGTGACGTCAAATTCCTGACCGATCTCTTCCAGGGTATGCTCGCGCTCGCAGCCGATGCCGAAGCGCAGCCGGATGACTTTCTCCTCTTTCGGAGACAGGGTCTTCAAAATGTTGGCCGTTTCATCGCGCACGTTGGAGTCGATTACCGCGTCCACGGGCGAACCCACCCAGCGGTCTTCGATCAAATCTCCCAGCGCTGATTCGCCGTCGCGGCCCACCGGAGTTTCGAGCGACACCGGGTCGCGCGAAATGGTTTTCAGTTTCTGGACCTTCTCGACGGGAATATCCATGCGGCGTCCGATCTCGTCGTTGGTCGGCACGCGGCCCAGTTCCTTTTCGAGCTCGCGGGTGGCGCGCAGGAACTTGTTCATGCTCTCGTTCATGTGCACCGGAATACGGATGGTGCGGGATTGGTCGGCAATGGCGCGCGTAATGGCTTGGCGGATCCACCAGGTCGCATAAGTGGAGAACTTGTAGCCGCGCCGGTATTCAAATTTGTCCGCGGCGCGCATCAATCCGATATTACCTTCCTGAATCAGATCCAGCAGGTGCAGGCCGCGATTGACGTATTTCTTGGCAACCGAAACCACCAGGCGCAAGTTGGCTTCAACTAGATCTTTCTTGGCGCGCTCGGCTTCGATTTCGCCGTGGCGGATCACCGACATGCTGTGCTTCAGATCGGTGAGCGACGCCCCGGCAGCCGATTCCAGCTTGCGGATCTCGCGCCGCAGTTCACGCGCACGGGCTTGGGCCGTGATCCCCGTGCGGCTTTCGATTTTGCGAAGCTCGGCTTCCAGGTGTGCCAGTTGCTCTACCGCGTGCTCGATTTCCTTGGCGAACTGCTTCCAACGAGACGGCAGCCAGGCAATGTGCCGGATGGCGCGCGACATCTCTACCTTCGCGCGGTTGAGCTTACCCCGCCACCGGCGCCGCATTTTTTTGTTGCTAAGGGGAATCTCATCCAGCTTGTCCACCAACTGCTCATGCCGCTTGTGCAGCGCGATCATCTCGACGAATTCGGTGCGTACTTCGGATTGTTTCTTGGTATCGGCGGGACTGCCCTCTTCCACATCCCCGAGGTCCACGAAATTATCCAGTTCTTCATCGCCATGCTTCAAAAGCTCCGCGATCTCCACCACCCGCAACTGAACCAAAGCCGAGCGGCTGATGGATTTCTGCATGCGCAGTTTCCCGCGTTCCATGCGCCGCGCCAGATTCACTTCACCCTCTCGAGTGAGCAGTGGAACTGCGCCCATTTCGCGCAGGTAGACTCGTACCGGGTCGTCGGTGTAAATCGACTCTTCTACCGGCTGCGCGGCAGGGAACTCCTCGTCCTGAACCTCCTCGGGATGGAAAAAATTCGACTCTTCGTCGAACGGGATCCCCAGAGGCTCGTGACTATCGGTCAAAAACTGATCTTCAAAATGATCCACTTGGGTCAATCACTCACTTCTTTAGACGCTTCATAACATCGAATGGGCGCAACTGTGGCACGCCTATGAAAACACGAAAACTCCTGCACACTTCCGCGCTGACGGGGGTTCTGGCCGCCCTATCGACGAATGCAGCAGTCAATTATAACCTGAAACCTGTTCGAAGTTAAGTACTAACTGAAAGATGTTCGTTTTTCGAATTGGTTACAGGTAAACCCCCAGGGGGAACCAGATTTTTGGCCTGATTTTGATGCTTCAGGGCCGTTTGTGAAGCACTAAGTGCTTCAATTCATTGAGAAAAGCTTCGACGTCCTGGAAGTCGCGGTAAACCGATGCGAAGCGCACGTAAGCGATCTTGTCCAGGCTGCGTAGCCGCTCCATGATCATTTCTCCTATCTCTGTAGTAGATATCTCTCTGTCGGTGCTGTCAGCGAGTTTGGCTTCCACTGCGTCCACCACCTCTGCCAGTTTCGCCATCGGCACTGGCCGCTTTTCGCAGGCCTTCAAGAGCCCCGTGAGCACCTTCTGGCGGTCGAATTTTTCCCTTCGGCCATCTTTTTTTACGACCATGTACGGGATTTCGTCGCTCCGCTCGTAGGTAGTGAATCGGCGCTCGCAGCCCAGGCATTGCCGGCGCCTGCGGATCACTTCGCCCTCCTTGCTCTCTCGGGAGTCGATGACGCGATCTTGCTTGAAACCGCAGAAGGGACAGGTCATAGGGGCACGTCTTGTGGCAGATGCCTGAGTTTACTCCAGTTGATGCCTTGATGAAAGGCGCACAGAAGACCAAATGGTACTACAACTACAAACGTAATAATCCAAATGAAAATGGCCAGCCCGGTGGCAGCTTCCAATGGCAAGCCATAGATCTCTGTAAGCACCACAATAGAAGCAACTTGAATCCCACCACCTACTCCCGGTATTTGAACAATGCTGCCAAATGCGACGAATCCAAAGAATATTACTACATCTGTAATTTCAAAATGAGACGTTGCCGGAAACGAGCGAAACAGCGTGTAGTAACTGCCCACAATGATAAGCCACTCTATGGCGGTGTAGGCCAACAGAAGAGACAGGAACATGGGGTCACGCGTGGATTCCATCCCCTGGGAAAACGCCGCCAGCATGTGTTCCGCCTGATCATAATGCTTGGCAGGCAAGAAAGTGAGGCCGCTCAGGAGCCGCCGTCGCATAGCTTCTGAGAAATTGCGAAACAGGACGAGGAATAGCACGCAAGCTGCGCTGATGAACGCCACCAGGTAGCCGCCGGCTCCGAGAATCCAACGAAGGCCGGGACCGAGCGCCGAACTATGTGCGGGGATGTGAGCCAGTCCGTAGCCAAAAAGAAGCAGAACCACCAGCAGATCCAGAATGCGTTCCAGCAGCCAGGCGGCCATTTGCGAGGAAAAAGGCACCCCGGCGCTGACGGAGATCAGATAAGGCCGCACCAACTCGCCGGGCCGGCCGAGCAGCACAACAGCGGTGAATCCAATGGCAGTGTCGTAGATCATGGTGCGGATACTCAGGTTTCGGCCTAACGGCCTGAGCATCACCTCCCAACGCAAGGCCCGCCCCACGTACGTCAGCAACATCAGGAAGATGGAGGCGCCTAGCCAGATCCAGTTGATACGGTAGAAGGTGGTCAGGAAAAGTTGCCATTGGAAGGGCGTGCCACGCAGGCGATAGAGCAGCAGGGCTAGCAGTACGACTGCCGCCAGGGCAATAAACAGCAGCTTTCGGGTCCATTTGGGCCGATTCACGCTCCCTCCCGGCCGCGGTTCGGTGGGTTGATGGCGTGTACCGAGAGCATACCGCCTCGCCAATTGGTACGCTGGACGTGGCCCTTCAAGAATGTAAATCTTGGATTCAAGTGAACTTCTTATCATAGATCTTCGTTTTCTTAACTGGAAGAAGGAGATTTCAAGAAGTCATGGCCACGGTGGCGATTCCGGCAGCAAAATGGAACTGGGTGCCACCTTACCCACAAGGTCGGACGGCCAACAATTTGGATGCGGATGCACAACTCGTAGACCGGTGCTTAGCCGGGCAGGATGCAGCTTGGGAAGATCTGGTGAAGCTGCACACCCGGCGCGTGTACTCCATTTGCTACCGCTTCACCAACAGCGATGCCGAAGCGCAGGACCTGACGCAGGACGTTTTCTTGCGGGTGTTCAAAAACCTGAAGAGCTTCCGGTCGGGTGAAGGATTGTTCGTGGTATGGTTGACGCGTCTGACGCGCAACTTGCTGATCGACCATTACCGCCGGACGCGGATGGATCGGGCTACTGATTCCATCGAAGATCAGGTTAAAGTTTTGGAAGAGACCACCGCTGTATTGGCCAGGACGGATGGAATGCTGGCCGGCCGCGAAGCCAGTGAAGTTCTGCAGGCGGGTTTGCAAAAATTGTCGCCGGAACTTCGGGAGACGGTGATTCTTCGGGATCTGGAAGAATTAGAATATCGAGAGATCGCGCAAGTGCTGAATGTTCCGGAAGGAACGGTAAAGTCGCGGTTGAATCGTGGCAGAGCCGAGCTAGCACGCGTGCTACGCCGGCACAAGGTTCGTATATGACGTGCGCTGAGCTGGAAATCCTGCTGTGCGACTACGTGGATGGAACTCTCCGCGGTGCGGAGAGGACTGCCCTCGAAAGTCATCTGGCGGGATGCAGCGCCTGCGCCGAGCTGGCCAAGGATGTGGCAGGCGTAACGGCCTTCATCGAGACGGTGGCCCCGGCGGAGCCTCCAGCCGAGCTGCTGACGCGAATCCTGCACGAGTTGCCCACCGGGCGTCCGGCGGCCGAAAAGCGATCCTGGTGGCGGAACTGGTTTGGCTGGGTGCACGGCCTCTTACAGCCGCGCTATGTGATGGGCATGGCGATGACGGTGTTGTCGTTTTCGATGATCGCGAGGTTTGCCCATATTGAGCCGCGGCAGTTGCGCCCCTCGGACCTCGATCCGGTGAAGATCTGGGCCTCCATTGACGATCGCACGCATCGTATGTGGGATCGAACAGTGAAGTATTACGATAATCTCCGCCTGGTGATCGAGATCCAGTCGCGCTTGAAGGAATGGACCGATCAGGAACAGGCCCAGAATACAAGCCCCGCGCGTAAGCAAGGGGACGAAGGCAGTAAGCAGAAGGCAGAAAGCAGCACCGAGAAAACAGTTGGCAGCGGGCAGAAGCCGGAAGCTGGAACGAGTGAGAAGAAGAGGTAACTATCATGAATTGCTTAAATCATCCAGAAGTACCGGCCGTTGCGTACTGCAGAGCCTGTGGCAAGGCGCTGTGCGAGGGTTGCCGGCGAATGTTCGACGGAACTATCTACTGTGAGGAACACGTGCCGGTTGCAGCTCCGGCCTCGGCCCCGGCGGGTCCACCACCTCCAGGAGCTGGCTATTCACCCTACACGGCGCCAATGCCGCCGCCCATACCGGATGCGGGTGCCTCGCCCGGGCTCGCGTTTCTGTTGGGACTGATTCCCGGCGTAGGCGCCATCTACAACGGCCAATATGTGAAGGGCCTGGTACACGTGATCATTCTCGGCATACTGATCAGCATCGTGAACAGCGGCGATAACGGCGGGTTGGAACCGCTATTCGGAATGATGATAGGCGTGTGGGTTTTTTATATGGCATTCGAGGCATATCACACCGCCAAGAAACGCCAGTTGGGGCAGACAGTGGATGAATTCTCGAGCTTGGTTTCTCTGCACGGACACGGGTCATCATTTCCAGTGGCGCCTGCGGTTTTGATCGCGGTGGGCCTGTTATTCCTGCTGAACAACATGGAAATTATCCGGTTCAGCCAGTTCATCCGGTATTGGCCGATCGCTTTGATCGCGCTCGGAGTCTACATGCTCTACGAGCGTGTTTCCGCCACCGCGCAGCGCGACGGTGGGCGGCCCAACGGAGTACGGGAGGCGTCCCATGAACGACGCTAATAGCTACAATCTGGTCCAGGCGATTCGCGGACCTATCATGCTGATCGCGCTCGGGTCCCTGGTTGCCATGGATTATTTCGGAGTCTACGGCTTCGGGCGGACCTGGCCGATTCTGATCATCCTGTTCGGGGTTTTGAAACTGCTTGAAAAAGTGGTTGCCAGACCCCTGGCGCAAGACCCTGGACCTTCAGGAGGGAGCGCGATATGAGACGGGGTTCCGTAATTGGGCCGCTGATTCTCATTGGGATTGGCGGATTGTTTCTGCTGCGGAATCTGTGGCCCGAGATTCCACTGGTGGACATCATCGCTAAGTACTGGCCTTTCGTATTGATCGCCTGGGGCGGACTGCGGTTGATCGAGATTCTGATGTGGGCCATCATGTCGAAGCCCATCCCCCGCAACGGAGTTTCGGGCGGTGAATGGATGCTGGTGTTTCTCATTTGCATCGTGGGCGGCTCCATGTATACGGCGCGTCACTATACCACCTGGTTTCCAGCCGGCCGGGCCTGGCATGGCGTGATGATGGACTTCGGCGATAGCTATGACTACACGCTGGCCTCGGTGCAAAAGCCTTGCGCGAAAAACTGCAAGGTATTGATCGAGAACTTTCGGGGCAATGCGAAAATCACTGGAACGAAAGACGCCACCACGGTAAACGCGAGCGGCCGCGAAACGGTGCGTTCGTTCCAACAAAGCGAAGCCGATAAAGCCAATAAAGAGACGCCGCTCGAGCTGATCCAACAGGGCGACCAAGTGATCGTGCGCACCAATCAGGATCGCGTGAACGACCGGATACGCACCACCGCGGAACTGGAGATTACGGTTCCGATCGGCTCTTCCATCGAAGCGCATGGCCGTACCGGCGATTTCGACATTCAGACCGTGAACGGGACGGTGGACATCAGCAGTGACAATGCGGGTGTGCGCCTGGAAAGCATCGGCGGCGACGTGCGCGTGGACCTGCGTAAGAGTGATATCATTCGCGCCATCGGCGTGAAGGGCGCCGTGGATCTGAAGGGCCACGGACAAGACGTGGAGCTGCAGAATATCGATGGACAGGTGACTGTGGCTGGAACCTATACGGGCCAGATCCAATTGAGCAATTTGGCCAAGCCGCTGCGCTGGGAAGACTCCCAGATCAGTGTGAACTGCGAGAGGATCCCCGGCCAGATTCACATGGGGCTGGGCGAATTCACGGCCGAGAATTTGATTGGACCGATCCGGGTGAACGGCCGCTCGCGGGACATGCAGATTTCCGACTTCTCGCAATCGCTGGAGCTGACGCTGGATCGCGGCAATATCGATCTGCGGCCCGGCAAGAACATTCCAAAAATCGAGGTTCACACGCACTCGGGTGACCTGGAGTTAGCGCTAACGGAAGGAGCGAAGTTCGATCTGAAGGCGTCGACCGATCGTGGCGAGGTCCACAACGACTACGGCGCGCCCCTGCGGGTTGACGAAAACGAGCGGGGAGCCACCATTGTGGGCGGCTCAGGCGGTCCGCAATTGCGCCTGGAGACGGGCCGTGGAGCGGTAACGGTACGCAAGGCAAATTCAGACGAACAGACCGAGACGCCGGCACCGCCGAAGCCGATAAGGCAATGAACAGTTGTTCGGTTATTCGGTTCTTCAGTTAATCGGTTCGGATGCAGCGTCCCTCTACTAAGCTCAAGCGAAGGTCTCTGTTACAGAACCGGAGAACTGAATAACCGAAGAACCGGTGAGCAAGCGAGGGTCTTACCCGAGCGCCGCGAAGACGCGGCCGAGATCTCGGAGAACTTCGGGATCAGGTAACGGACGCCGTCCGATGCCATTTCGGAACGAGTAAGAAACCGGTTCCCGGATTATTACGTTCATCGGTTCATCAGTTCGGACACAGCGCCCCTCTACTAAGCCCAAGCGAAGGTCTCTGTTACAGAACCGGAGAACTGAATAACCGAATAACCGAAGAACCGGCGAGCAAGCGAGGGTCTTACCCGAGCGAGGTGAAGCCGCTTTGACTGCGCTGTTCCGACTCCTATAAGCTGGGAAACGTGGACGAGATCGTATTTCAGATCGAAACATGCGAGGAATCCGGAGTGTTAGTGGCGTCCTGGGACGCCCCGGCAGGTCAAGGCGGGATTACGACGCAGGGCCGAGATCTCCGAGAACTTCAGGATCAGGTCACGGACGCAGTCCGATGCCATTTCGACACAAAGGATGTTCCTCGGAAGATACGATTTCAATTCATTGGAGATCCAGTGCTGGTCGATTTGTGAAATTACCCCGAGATCCCTGGAGCGTTTGGGATTTGAACGGTTGAGGCAGTCTGGCTCTCATATACGACTTACTAAAGGCGATCGACGCGTCACCGTTCCGGATCACGGGTCAATAGCCCCAGGGACTCTGCGTAATATTCTTCGGCAAGCCGGAGTTGACCTTGAGGCGTTTCTAGGGAGTCTTGGTTGAACCTTCATCCGAACGACGTATGCAATAAATCGGTTCCCGGTTTATTGCGTTCATCGGTTCTTCAGTTCATCGGTTCGGAAACAGCGCCCCTCTACTACGCTCAGGCGAAGGTCTCTGTTACAGAACCGGAGAACTGAATAACCGAATAACCGAAGAACCGTCGAGCAAGCGAGGGTCTTACCCGAGCGAGGTGAGCCGACGCACGACATCCGCGCGGAAACCGTCGATGAAGCCAACGACGTAATCGGCGATCGATAAGCTTGCATTTTCAATTAGCGGAGTTAGATCCATAGCGAAACTCAGGGCGGTCTCCTGATCAGTTCCGTGCGAGGCGTAGTAAGTTGCGTTGGCTAGGCGTCGTCCGGCAGTTGCCAGATCGTAGCGCTTGCCTCCGCTGATCTGAGAATCGAAGACGCCCACCAGCGCGGCGGCGATATTGGGTTTGGCCGACGCGGGCAAAACCTGTTTGTCGGCGTCCGGAAGCCAATCGAGATCGCGCCACACATCGCAGCCGTAGACCTTTTTCGGACGCACCGTGTCCCGCACCGCGCGTAGGGCCGTGATCGAGCGCACCAGCACGCCGATGTGCGTATCGTGCTTGTCCGCCGGATTGTGCAGATACACGATCTCGGGCTGCATGCCGCGCAAGATTAGCTTCAGATCCTCCACCAGAGCTGTTTCGGCTGCATTTTTGACTTGCGCACTGGTGTATCCGAGCTGGATCTGGCACGCGTAGTCACCCACGTACGCCGCCTTGCGCTGTTCGATCAGCCTCACCTTCTGCATTTCCTCATCGGTGTAGCCGCCGTAGATCCCGCTGCGTGGGCTGCCGGCGCCGTTGGTGGCCACCACGCCCGCGAACCATTTGTCTTTCTGGCCGAAGCACTCTGCGATGCCGTGATAGGCCATGATCTCGATGTCATCCTGATGCGCGGCAATGCACAGGTGCGTGGTGCGCGCTAGCGCAGCTGCCTGCGGCGCGCCATCGGGGATAAAAAGGTCCGTGTTGGAATTATGAAATTGCATGTCTCGACTCTTGTTTTTGAATAGATGGCAGGCTGGCTGCCGCGACCGCCTGTCCGTGGCGCTTTTCTTTTTCGCCGGGAATATGAAATCGAATATTTTCGGCGAGTTCCGGGAACTCTATGGTCAAAACCTGGCTGGCGGTCGCGAGAATCAAGTCGCCGCCTGCGCCGCTCAGCACACGGCCCAGCACCAGCAGATTGCGTATCTCGTAGAAATCGGCATAATGCGCGATGTTGTAGCCCAGGTAGACGCCGATGGTTTTGTAGATCTTGCGTGCGCGCGCATCGCCCGCTGCCAAGAGGGTTTGCACTTCGATCAATTTGCGCGGAAGCGGCATGTCGCCCGGAAGATCGATCCCGGCGGGCGTTAGCAGGCGTCCCACCGCTTGTTGCGAAAAATATTGAGCGCCCACACCCGGGTCGCCGGACCACTCGTCCACCGGCGCGTTCTCGCGATAATCCACGGGCGTAAATGCAAGCTCGTTAAGCCAGGTTGTAATGTTTCCCTGTGGAGTGACGTAGCCGGCCGCCAGGCTCGATCCCATTGCGATGCCCAGCACCGCGTTGTCGTTCAGCGCCATCGATCCGGCCAGCGCCGTTACTTCACCGTCGTTCACCACCTGAAACGGAATGCCACCCCAGGCGTCTTTGAGCTCGAAGAACAGGCGCCGGACGCGAGTATCGAACAGGTGCTGCGGCACAGCGCGGAACAGGGACGCCACGCGGATTTCGTTTGCGACATAGACGCCGGCGGAGCTACCGCCGATGGCATCCACGCGCGGCAGTTTGGCGGCGGCGCGTTGCAACGAATCCTGAATGCCGTCGAAGTGATATTGCGGATCGGGCTGGACGCTGGGGTCCCAGGCCACTTCTTCGCTGAAGATCACTTCGCCATCCACCAGCGCGGCGCATTTGCGGTCGCTCGCGCCCAGATCGAAACCAATGCGGCAACCCTCCAGATGCCGGCCGAGCGGCGTGGCCAGTTCTTTTTCCGCGGGCGTGTTTTCGAAACTGGCGGCTTGGATAGTAAGTGGACGGCCATGCACGCTCTGGCCGATGAATTTCCAGTCGAAGGCGCGCGCTCCGCCGGGTGCGTAGATGCCGCGCAGGTATTCGGCGATATGCGGATTCCCGGCGATAGTTACCAGGTGGCCGCCCTTCTGCCAAAGCAGAAACTTCAGTAGACGCTCGGTGTAGCGCTGGTTGATAGCGATGTTAGCGCCCTCATGCGGCAGCGTCGTGGTGCGATAGACGGAGACCGAGCCATCGCCGCGTTCGAGAGCGATCGCGAGATTTTGAGCGCGGCCGCTTTCGCGGACCTTAGCAAGGTAGGCACGGTTCCATAGGACGGCGGGGAGGAATTCGGGATCCAGGATGGGGTGGAATTTTGGCGATATGACCAAGACACTATGGTAGCCGACCAAAGGCACCGTCTCCCTCACTGTCGCGGTTCGGCTCCGGCCCATGTCCCCTTGCTTACGCGCGGGGCTACGAACGCCTGTTACCGAACCGCGACCGTAAGGGAGTCGGTGCCCTTCCTACGACGCTACGATGATTTGAATGTCTGCCACATTAGTTCCGGTCGGACCTGTTTTAATCAGATCGCCTAACGGCTCGAAGAAGTGATACGAATCGTTGTTCGCTAGCATTCCAATAGCGTCCTGGCCGCGCGCGACGCTGGTTCCATCGGCAAAGGCGCCGGCTGCGTCCGTGGGACCGTCAGCGCCGTCGGTTCCCGCGCTCAGGACCACAACATTTTGCAAACCCGCGATATCTATAGCGGCCGCCAATATAAACTCCTGATTGCGTCCGCCTTGGCCATTTCCACGGATGGTGACCGTGGTTTCTCCGCCCGCGATCACGCACGCCGGAGGTTTCACGGGACGCCCCGTAGCGCGGATCTCGCGCGCCACCGCTGCGAAAACGCGCGCGACCTCGCGTGCCTCGCCTTGCACTTGGGTGGATAGCACCAGCGTCCGAAATCCGAGCGCTCGAGCCTCACGCGCCGCCGCATCCACGGCCAAACGATTGCTGCCGACGATGAGATTCTGGACTTTGCCGAATATCCGGTCACCCGGCTTGGGTGTTTCCGGCGTACCCGCGCTGAGCCGCGCCCGGACTGCTGGCGGAACGCGATCCCAGATTGCATACTTATCAAAAATAGCTCTCGCGTCTGCAAATGTCGTGCGGTCGGCAACGGTGGGTCCCGAGCCAATAACGTCCAGATCGTCCCCGATAACGTCGGACAGAATGAGCGTCAACACCGTGGCCGGATACGCACGGCGCGCCAAGCCTCCGCCCTTCAGCAAAGAAATGTGTTTCCGGATGCAGTTGATCTCCTGAATGTTCGCGCCGCAATTGAGCAGCAATCGCGTGGTTTCCTGTTTTTCGGCGAGCGTTACCGGAGGCGCGGGAAGCGGCAGCAAAGCCGATGCGCCGCCGGATATAAGGCAGATCACCAGGTCGTCTGGGCCCGCTTGCTGCGCAATCTCTGCGATGCGCGCGGCGCCTTGCTCGCCTTGGCGATCGGGAATCGGATGGCCGGATGCGTTCAGCTCGATGCGGCGCAGTCGGGCGGATTCTTGGGCTTTGACGTTTACCAATCCGCCGGTAATCTTCGGGCCAAGCATCCGTTCGACGGCCTGGGCCATTTGTCCGCCGGCTTTTCCGGCCCCGATGACATAGATGTTCCGGAATGCGCTCAAGGAATAGCGTTTGCGGCCTGCCATTAGCGTGGCGCCGCGCAGCTTCAAGTGGCGCTCTACAGCTTCGGCTGGGGCAGCGGCTTTCACGGCAGCTTGAAAGATGCGGAGAGCCTGCCTGCGCAAGGATGAAGCCATGGACCCTAAAATACGGGAAGCTTCATAATGGCCGCGACAATATGGGCAGGATCGTCGCTCGCGATCTCAATCCGGTATTCGGCCTTCCCGTACGCCTGGCGGCGATCCTGATAAAGCTGTTTGAACTTTTCTGGATCGCGAGCCAGCGGCCGGTGCGATGAGCCTTGCACGCGGCCGCAGACGCGTTCGAACGGGCAATCCAGCCAGATGGTGATGCCATTCTCGATCAGGAATGTCTGAATGACTTCGGATACGAACGTGCCCCCTCCGAGAGCCACTACCATGGGCTTCCCGCGCTCGATCTGGCTCACTCTTTTCCGGATGGCGGCATGCTCCGCCTTCCTGAATTCTTCCTCGCCGCTGGAATCGAAGATCTCCACGATCTCGGCGCCCTGAGCGGCTACGATGTCCTCATCCAGGTCGGCAAAATCCCAACCCAGCTCATCCGCCAGCAGCCGGCCGACGGTGGTTTTGCCGGATGCCATGAAGCCCACCAGATAGAGTCCGGGCGTGCGCTTAAGCTTCAAAATCATGGAGTGTTTCCCGGTCTTCCATCGCCGCCTGGTAAGAAGCCATAATAGTACACATGCAGCAAGAGCTGTTGCCCCTATTCCCGCTTCAGGTGGTGCTGTTTCCACGCACCGCTCTGCCGCTGCATATTTTCGAGGAGCGCTACAAGCGGATGATTGAAGACGTGCTGCGCGGCAAATCTGAATTCGGCGTGGTGCTGGCGGGCGAGAAAGGCATCGTAAACACGGGCTGCACGGCCACTGTGGAGGAGGTTGTGAAGAAATACCCGGACGGGCGCATGGATCTATTGACGCTGGGCCGCCGTCGTTTTGAGATCATCATGCTGAACGACGAGAAACCGTACCTCCGGGGCGCTGTAGAATTTTTCGATGACGAAGAGTCGGAGCCGATTACGCCCGAAGTCCGAACCCGCGTGATGGAAGCTTATAACGAAGTTCGACAGCTGGAGCAGGCCGAGCAGATGCACGATCCGGAGCTGAGCGATCCACAGCTTAGCTTCCAATTGGCGCAAGTGGTTCCCGACGTGGATTTCCGGCAAGTGATGCTGGCTACACGATCGGAAGCCGACCGCATGCGGCGCCTGGCCGAGTTCTTCCCCAACTACACCACGCGCCGGCGCCAGATTCAGCATGCGCGCGTGGTTGCGCCCAAGAATGGACACTCCAAGTGGCCGCCGGGCGTGTGAAGATCCGCGAGCGCCAGCATTTGATCATCGACGCCGACGATACGCTGTGGGAGAACAATATCTACTTCGAACGGGCGTTCGACGAGTTTTGCGATTTTCTGGCGCACTCGCGCATGTCCCCCGTGGAAGTCCGGGCCGTGCTGGATGAGATCGAGACCATCAATACCAAACTCCACGGATACGGAGCGGAGAACTTCGCACGCAATCTGTCCGAGTGCTATCAAAAACTGGCAGAGCGGGAGGTGCGTGCCGACGACCTGCCCCAGGTCATGAGTTTCGCCACACAAATTCTGCACCATCCCATGGAGCTGATGCCCGGAGTAGAGGAGACGCTCGAATATCTAGCGCTGCGGCATGATCTGACGCTATTTACCAAAGGCAATCCGGAGGAGCAAAAACTCAAGCTGGACCGGTCCGGCCTGGCCATCTATTTCGGCCACACGGCGATCGTGAAGGAGAAGAATCCGGGTTCGTATTCAGCGCTGATTCAGGAGCGGAAGTTGGATGCGGAGCGCACCTGGATGATCGGGAATTCTCCGAAATCGGATATCAACCCGGCGCTCGAGGTGGGAATCAATGCAGTGTTCGTGCCGCATCCGCATACCTGGGGGTTAGAGCATGAAGAGGTTCGCGAAGGGCGCGGCCAATTGCTGCGGCTGCAGCGCTTCGCCGAGCTGCAGGATTATTTCTAGCGGAAGGTGGCGCAGGCGCTTTGGCCTGCGAACCGGCTATCTGCAGCAGGATTGCGTTGAGATCAGCGACACTGGCGAAATTCCGCGGACTTGGCTGAAGTAGTTATCGCCCGATAAGTTCCTGTACACTGCTCCCGCGATGCCGGATGCCACTGGGCCGTTCACGGCGTGACCGCCCGTTAGAAGAACCACGACGACCAGTTTGTTGTTGCCGATTTCGTTGTAGGAGCCGAACCAGCCCAGATGAGTGGGCGAGCGGCCATCGGTACAAGTGCCGGTCTTGCCGAAAATCGGCTCTTCAGCGTTGTAGTTAGCGCGCCGGGCTGTGCCATACTCCACCGCGCCCATCATTCCCGGCTTGATCACGGGAAGCCACTGCTGCACGTCGATCTGGCGTTTCACGCGCGGGACAAACTGCTCCACGCCTTCCGCCGTCTTCGGATGTTGCAGATAGTAAAGCGTGCCACCGTTCGCCACCACCGTCATGAGGCCGGCCAGTTCGAGCGGCGTCATGTAAATCCCCTCGCCGAAACTGGTCATCATTCCCAGACCGTCGCTAGGTGGTGCGGAGGCCAAAGTTCCGGATTGTTCGGCATCCAGATCCAGGCCGGCCTTCTCGCCTAAACCGAAGAGCTGAGCGTAATGGATGATCCGGTCGTAGCCCAACTTATAGCCCACCGCCGAAAAGTACGCATTGTTGGAACGCGCCAGCGCCTCGGTGAGATCCACCGTGTGGTGGCGGCCGCCAACCCGGAGCATCGTATTCTGCTCAATCAATCCTTCATTCAGACCCGCTAGGGCGGCCACAACCTTAATGGTGGAACATGGCTGGAAGCCGCTTTGGAAAGCCAGCTTCTGGTTCACAATCGTCAACAGCCGGCCAGTATTCGGGTCGGCAACCACCACGGTTCCGTTGAAGGGCCCCAAAGCTTGAACCGCCGCGCGCCGCACCACCAGGTCCTCGCCGTCCACTGAATCACCCGCCGTGGAATCCGCAAACGTGGGCGAGGTCCACGGACTATTGATGAAACGCTTCTTCGGGAGCATCGAAAGATGGCTCACCGGATGATGGGCCGCCACACTGAATTGCGTCTTCTTTTTTGCGCTCACGGAACTGTGAGCGGACCGGCGCTTCTTTTTGTGCGGAGTGGCAGTAGTCGCGGCAAAGGCAGAGCCGCTGAGAAGAGAAACTGCTGTCAGAAAGCAGATGACACGGGGCTGTCGATAGTACATAGGTCCCTATATCTTCCAATGCGTCACTTGAAAATTTAACGGCAACCTGTTCCCACATTATGAGTTATCGGCAAGTTTTCGTCAAGCTTGAGTTCTCGGAGGGGAACCTATGCTCTCGCCGGCCAGATTGTTCGCCTATACTACGATTGTAATCCAACAAACGTCCGAGCTGTGAGCATTTTCTCGCCCTCTAACCGTTTAACCCCCAGGCATCGTCCAATTTGGCTAGACGCTCACAGCACTGTTCGCAGATCAGCACGTGCTCCTCTAATTGAGCGAGTCGGGCTTCGTCCAGCGTGCCATGGCTGTATTGATGGAGCCATTCGTCAGGGATGTGTTCCGATGCCATCGCGCAAACGGGCGAAAATGTTCCAGAACCCAGCAATGCTTGGAACTATAGCCAGTATATCTTGCTAGAATGCAGGCTGTGGACGACAAGCCTGCCGGATTAGCAAGCCTGGGGCACCTGGAGATCGCTGTGATGGAGATTCTCTGGGAGCACGGCGAGAGCAACGTCCATCAGGTGGCGCAGAGGTTGGAACGTCCGCTGGCGTACACCACGGTGATGACTACGCTCGACCGGCTCTACAAGAAAGGCTGGTTGGAACGCCGCAAATCGGAGCGGGCCTATCTATATTCAACGCGCCAGTCGCGCGAGGCGTGGGAGCACCAGGCGGCTGAGGATTTCGTAACTGGCTACCTGGTGCGTCCACACCCGGCCGGCGAACTGTTGATCTCCTGTCTGGTGGACGCGGTGGGGCAGAACGCGAAGCTGCTGGATGAACTGGAGAAGAAAATCCGGCTGAAGCGCAAGGAACTGGACCGGCCGGGGAAATCATGATCCTGCCATATCTGGTCCGCCTGACCGTCCTGTCGCTGGCGTGTTTTTTTCTGGTGCATGTGGTGCTGGCGGTCGCGATGAACTGGCTGGCTCCCTGGCTGCTGCGGGTGGCAGAGCGCCGCCGCCCGGGTTCCGCGGCGAGACTTCTGCTGGCCGCGCGCCTGTTCCCGTCCGTAGCCTCCGTTTTGGTGGTGGCGTGTGTTTGCGTCCCGAGTTATTTGTGGTTGGAACCCGAAGCGACGGTGGAACGCGTCGGCGTCGTATGTTTAGCCGCGGCCCTTTTGAGTGTCGCAATCTGGGTCGTATCCGCCGGGCGGGGGCTGCGCGCGATTATTCTTTCGGGGCACTATCTGCGCCGTTGCCGGGAGTTGGGGCGCGAGACCCGGCTGGCTGGCGAGAAGGCGCGCGTGATTGACGGCGCAGGAGGTTTGTTCGCGCTGGCCGGGATCCTTCGTCCGCATCTCGTGATCTCGCGAGAGGTGTTGCAGAATCTTTCGGCCCTGGAACTGGAGGCCGCGCTACTGCACGAGCGAGCGCATTTCACCTCGCGCGACAATCTGAAACGACTGCTGCTGCTCTTGGCGCCACATGTTCTTCCGGGCGTCGGACTGCAATCGCTAGAGCGCGGCTGGGCGAAATACACCGAATGGGCCGCGGACGATCGGGCCGTGGCTGGCGATCCCGGCCGATCCGTATCGCTGGCCGCGGCTTTGGTTCAGGTAGCACGCCTCGGTGTAAATATGGAAGCCTCGCCGCTGATGACGTCTCTAGTCGCGGACGGCCGGGATCTCGAGGCGCGCGTGAATCGGCTGTTGGGAGCCGCGCAGTGTGGCGAGATAACTCGCCAGGGAACCCCGGCATTCATCGCCGCGAGTCTGCTCGGAGCTGGAACTCTGCTGGTAGCATCCATGGGACCAACTACCTTGCAGGCCGCGCATCGATTGCTGGAACATCTCATCCGGTAACCAACCGCCAGCTTACGTCCGCCCTTACCGAACCGCGACCGTAAGGGAGTCGGTGCCTTGCCCCGTTTCTTACGGGCTCTCTAGCTCCGCGGCGCGTCGTAATACCAACGCCGAACCCGCCGAAGAACAGTATCACCCGCGTCCGGAGTCACACGCTTCTCCGTACCTTGCGGATCATCCCGGTATTTCCATCGCTCCCGCACGAATAAAATCGACAGAATGGCAATTAGAACCAAGCGAATGGAAATGAGCAGGTAATTGGCGATCCGGCCGTATTCGGTAAATCCCAAACTGAGCAGTAGCAGGAAGACCAGAAGCAGCATCCACGCTCCGGCTTTGCGTCGCATGAATCAATGATATCCCGGTGCGCCCGCCGCTATTCTATCCGTCATTACACCAATTCGCCCTACGCCGGCGCCGTGAGCGATGTCGATCACCGTGGCGACATCTTCAAATTCGAGCTCAGGCGCGCCATTCACAAACAGCACACCGTCCGGCCGTACTGCGAACAGAGTCCGCAAGCGTTCGTGAAGGTCGGCCAACACGACGGGCTGCGAATTGATATCCATGGAGTGATCTTTCTGGATGCGCAGGACCAAGTTCAGCGGATTGGGAATAGACGGCTGATTCTCCGTGGAAAGCTGCGGCAGATCGGACTTGAGCCCCACGGTTTTAGTGGGCAACAGCATGAACACGATAAGCAGCACCAGCAGAATATCAATCATCGGAGTAACATTGATAACCGCTTTGTTCGATCCAATTTGCATCGCCACGGCAATATAGACACCGGAGTAACCACAAAGTTCCGCCGTGGGGCAGGGCCATGCCCTGCCGGAACCTCGATGGAGTGACTTCCCGGCGCGCAGCAAATCATCGGTTCGGTCGCCGTTTGCAACAACCGGCTCATAACGCACCTGCAGGGCATGGCCCCGCCCCACCAGGGGCCCAGTCTTTGAGGTGGGAAAACTAAGCGGCGTTGCGCCGATTCGTTTCTGGTTATTGGGCGCTCAATGGCTTGGGCGAAGCTACACCGCGCAGGCCGGACCATTCTTCGCACAGGATGATGGAATTGGCCGGATTCTGCGGAGAGTATTTCAGCGTTACGGGACCGATGACCCGTTCGAGATCACCTGGCATTTGCTCCCGTAGTTGCGCGACGTCCTGGGAGGCAGTATAAAGCACGCCGCGCACGGAGTACTCGTAAAAGACCGTGTTCTCCTGAATTTCCGTGATGGTGGCGTCGCCCAGGCGCCCCACTTGGTTTACTTGCAGCCGCCGGCGTTTTTCTTTGTCTTTGGGATTCCGCCGCAGCCGGGAAAGGAAATAGAATCCCAACCCCAGAAGCGCGATGGCCGCTGACACCAGAAGGACCATCTGGACCGATGCCGAATCCCGTATGCTTTCGAGCATTCTTGATCTATGCTTGCGCGATGACGGCGTTCTCGAGAACCCCGATGCCCTCGATTACAATTTGAACTTTCGACCCTGGTTGGAGTGGCCCGACACCGGGCGGGGTGCCGGTGGCGATCAGGTCACCGGGTTCCAGCGTCATAAACGCACTTACATAAGCAATTATATCATCCACACCGAACAGCATTTCCGTCACGGGCGCGTCTTGTTTCTTCTCGCCATTCACAAAAGTCTGCACACGCAAACTTTCGAAATCGGCTGCGTCCCGCCGGAGGATGCACGGACCCACGGAGCAGAAAGTGTCGAAGCCTTTTCCGCGTGTCCATTGGCCATCCTTCTTCTGCAGATCGCGCGCCGTCACATCGTTGACGCACGTGTATCCCAAAATGCATCCGCTAGCTTCGGCGCTCGATACATTGCGCGCCCGCTTGCCCATCACAACTCCCAATTCACCTTCGAAATCCACGCGCTGCGACAGCTTCGGATACACAATGGCGTCTCCGGAAGCGATCAGCGAAGAAGGAGGTTTCAGAAAAATCAGCGGCTCGGCGGGCACCTCATTGCCGAGCTCTTTGGCATGCTCGGCATAGTTGCGGCCCACGCACACGATCTTGGATGGCGAACAGGGCGGCAGCAGCCGGGCTTCGGGACGTAATTCCGATAAATCGCCGTGGCGCACATCGGAGTCGGAATCGGTGGCTGTCGAGGGAGTAAGTGGATTCAAACTATAGCGGATGATTTTCATAGATTGATCTTTATGGGGTGATCTTTATGGCGTGATCTTTATGGCGCTGTTACTTCTATGGGTTCAGATGGCTGGCTCTCGTTTCCTACCTGATCGGCCGCGGTAACCCGGTAACGGTAATGCTTGCCGGACTGTATTTGATGGTCCGAGTAAATGGGACCCTCCAAACCGGCAGCGATTTGGGCGAACGGCCCGTTCTCTTCGGATCGAAATACTCGGTATTCCTTAAAGTCGGATTCCGTATTGCGCGTCCACGCCAGTTCGATCGCACCAACTCCCAGCGACGCCGTGAGGCCGGTGGGCACCTGCGGCGGGAAAATATCCTTGGGAGTGACGGCGTTTGATTCCACGACGTCGCTCTCGGTTTTGTCGTGGATTCCTTGCACGTAATACTGGTAAGTCTTTCCGTATTCGGTGGTGGCATCTACATAGTCCGGCTTATCCGAAGCTGCCAGCAGGTTCGGCTCTTTCTGCTCGCCGGTTCTTCGGAAGATGCGGAAAGCGGCTAAGTTCGGTTCGTTCCAGGTCAGCCGCACTCCTTCCGGCACGGATTCCGCTTTTAAATCGACAGGCTTCGCGAGCGGGGCTTCGATGGTGACTGGAACAAAATTCGACCATTCCGACATCCGGCCTTTGGTATTTCCCAAGCGCACTCCCACTATCACTTCTTTTCCCACCAGACCCTGCATGGGCTGCTCGGCACGTGCGGCGCCGGGTTCCGGAAGTGGTGAAATATTGATCTTCTGGGCGCCGTTGGCCCAATCATTGGCATTGAATCCGCCGGCGTTGCTAGGCCCCATGCGCAAATCGACGCTTCCGATTTGTTTCACCACCAGGCCTTCGGTAGTGAGCTTCGGCACGGTGAAACGAATGTCGATCTTATCGCCGCGCTGGATGGCTGTAAGATCGACGATGCGGGTGGGAACATTCAGCGCGGGATAAAGCGGCTCACCGATCGAACCACATCCCACCAGGAGCAGGGATGGCGCGAGAAGAATGCAACCTGCCCACGGGGTACGCATCGGCTAAAGAATATACCGGCTCAAATCCTGGTCCTTCACGATATCGGCCAATTGCTTGCGCACGTAGGCAGCGTCAATCTTCACGTTCTTCTTTTTGAGATCCGGACCCGCGAACGAAATTTCTTCCAGCATCTTTTCCATGATGGTGTGCAGACGCCGGGCGCCGATATTCTCGGACATCTCATTGACGCGCGCCGCAAAACCGGAAATCTCCTCCACCGCGTCATCGGTAAAGGTCAGCTTGATGCCTTCGGTTTCTAGCAGCGCCGTGTACTGCTTCACCAGCGCGTTCTTGGGCTCCCGCAGAATCCGGATGAAATCCGCTTCGGTGAGCGATTTCAGCTCCACGCGGATGGGAAAACGGCCCTGCAGCTCAGGGATCAGATCGCTGGGCTTCGAGACGTGAAACGCGCCCGCAGCCACGAACAAAATGTGATCGGTCCGAACGAAACCATGTCGCGTATTAACCGTCGTGCCTTCCACGATAGGCAGAATGTCGCGCTGTACGCCTTCGCGGCTCACGTCCGGACCGTGTCCGGATTCGCGGCCGGCAATCTTGTCGATTTCATCCAGAAAGATAATGCCGTTGCGCTCCACGCGCTCCAGCGCTACTCGCGTCACCTGATCCATATCGATCAGCTTCTGCTCTTCTTCCTGAACCAGGTATTCCGCGGCTTCCGCCACTCGCATTTTGCGCTTGCGGGTGCGCTGTCCGAACAGGCCTGGCAGGACGTCTTTCAAATTGACATCCATTTCCTCCATGCCCTGCCCGGTCGAGATTTCAAACGTGGGCCCACGCTCCCGCACATCGATTTCCACCATGCGGTCGTCCAGTTTGCCGGCGCGCAGTTTCTCGCGCAATTTCTCGCGGGTCCGCTCCGCGCTTTCGGAAGCCTCCGGCTGCGGCGGCATCAGCAGATCCAGCAGCCGCTCCTCGGCGTTGCGCTCGGCGCGCTCAGCCACTTCCTCAATGCGTTCCTCGCGCACCATGTCGATCGAAATATCCACCAAATCGCGAATCATGGCTTCCACGTCGCGCCCTACATAACCCACTTCGGTGAATTTGCTGGCTTCCACCTTCAGGAAAGGTGAATTGGCGAGCTTGGCGAGGCGCCGCGCGATCTCCGTTTTGCCCACGCCGGTGGGACCCATCATGAGAATATTTTTGGGCATCACCTCTTCGGCCATCTCGGGATCCAGTTTCTGGCGTCGGATGCGATTGCGCAGCGCGATGGCTACGGCTTTTTTGGCATCCGCCTGGCCGATGACGTACTTGTCCAGCTCCTGGACAATTTCGCGCGGCGTCAACTCATCCAAGAGCGGCGTTTCGTCCAGAGCCTGCGTGGGCAGATAGATGGCCATCTAGCCCAGTTCCTCATAGCTGATGGTTTCGTTGGTGTAGATGCAGATCTCGCCGGCGATCTTCATGGCCTTTTCCGCGATTTCTTTCGCTCCCAGTTTAGTATTTTCGATCAACGCGGTGGCGGCGGCTTTCGCGAACGGCCCACCGGAGCCGATGGCCGCCACCTCGCTATCGGGTTCAATCACGTCGCCATTGCCGCTCACGATGTAAGTGCTGGTCGGATCGGCGACCAGTAAAAGCGCTTCCAGGTGCCGCAGCACGCGGTCCGTGCGCCATTCCTTGGCGAGTTCCACCACGCTGCGCGAGAGGTTGCCGTTATACTGTTCCAGCTTGGCTTCGAAGCGCGAAAACAACGCGAACGCATCGGCCGTCGAACCGGCAAATCCGGCCAGAATTTTGTCGCTATACAACCGCCGCAGCTTTTTCGCCGACGCCTTCAGCACTTCCTGGCCAAGGGTAACCTGTCCATCGCCGGCCATGACAACTTTGGCATTTCTGCGCACGCAGAGGATGGTGGTGGAACGTATTCGTTCTTTCATGGATCGTTTCTGAATTTTCTTTCGTCTACTCGCTCAGCGCGGATCGCGCTGGGGTCCCTGGAGTGGAAATCTCATTCTACCGCGACTGCGGCCCGTGCGCGGGATCGAACCGCGACCGGCAGGAAGCGATACCACGAGTGCCACTACTTCTAGATCACCCCGGTGCTTCCTGCCGGCCGCGGCTCGGCTTTTCATCCACATTCATGTCGCGCGCCCACGCTAAACTATAGAAGCCTCCATGATCCTGAAGCAGTACTATCTCGGCTGCCTGGCCCACGCCTCGTATCTGCTGGGAGATGAGGCGAGTTCCACCGCCATCATTGTCGACCCACAGCGCGATATCCAGCAGTATCTGGCCGACGCCGAAAAATTAGGGCTCCAAATCCGCCACGTCTTTCTCACCCATTTCCACGCTGATTTCATCGCCGGCCATCTGGAACTGCGCGACCGTTGCAGCGCAACCATCCATCTCGGCTCCCGCGCTAAGGCCGAGTATGCCTTCGTCGCGATGCAGGACGGCGACACGCTGGAATTCCCCGGCCTGCGCCTCAAAGTGCTTGAGACCCCGGGCCACACTATCGAATCGATCTCAATCCTGGCATTCGATTTGCACCAACACCCCGGCCAGCCTTACGCGGTCCTAACCGGCGATACGCTGTTCATCGGCGACGTCGGCCGCCCGGACCTGCGCGCGTCGTTAGGATGGAGTGCCAACGACCTCGGCGCCCATCTTTACGAGTCGCTGCACAATAAACTGCTGACGCTTCCAGACGAGACCCTGGTTTATCCGGCTCACGGCGCCGGATCCCTGTGCGGCAAGAAGCTCTCCTCCGACACAGTTTCGTCGCTGGGTGATCAGCGGCGATTCAATTACGCCCTACAACCGATGTCGAAGGAGGAATTCGTTCGTCTGGTTACCGCCGACCAGCCGGACGCTCCCCCCTACTTCACCTACGACGCGATTCTCAACACTCGCGAGCGCGCCACCCTCGACCACAATCTGGAACAGGTTCTGCATCCCATCGATCTCGACGAAATTCTGCAGCTGGGCGACGCGGGCGCTCAGCTTCTGGACGTTCGCGATCCCTCCGAATATGCCAAAGGTCACCTGGCCGGCAGTATCAACATCGGACTCGGCGGCCAATACGCGACGTGGGCCGGCACAGTGCTGGACCGCACCCGGCCGATTGTGATCATTGCCGAGCCTGGACGCGAGCCGGAAGCCGCTCTGCGCCTGGGACGCATCGGATTCGATCACGTCAAGGGCTATCTGAATGGAGGCATGCAAGCGCTGGCTGCGAGGCCGGACTTGGTATGGCCCACCGAGCGCCTCAGCGCACCATTGGTAGCGGAGGAGTTAGCCGGCGCCAATCCGCCGCTGTTGCTGGATATCCGGAATCCGCGCGAGTGGCTGGCTAAACATATTGACGGCAGCGTGAATATTCCGCTCAACCATCTCGCGGAGCACATCGCCGAGATCCCACGCAATCGCCGTATCGCTGTGCATTGCGCGGGCGGCTACCGCTCCTCCATCGCGGCCGGCATTCTGCATCAGTATGGGATCACCAATCTAGTAGAAATGGCCGGCGGCCTGGCTGCGTGGGATGCCGCGAAACTGCCGGTGGTTTTGGAAGCCGCTACTTGATTTCCAAATCGAATTCATAAAAGCCTTGGTTGTTCTTGAATTCAACACCGCGTCGCCCATTCACGGAAAACCAGACATGTCCGTCATGGGTCTTCATCAGCAAGGCCCCCGCCGGCGCGTCTGTGGCCAGGAACCCCGCATCCACGGGAGTGGCGTTGCCGGAAGGTCCA
>DASYNU010000228.1:0-10203 GCA_036008345.1 Bryobacteraceae bacterium | reverse complement strand
TGTCTCACCGGTCGCGATGGAGTAAGTTACCTCGAACGTTCTGCCCAGCGAAGTAACCACTCGGAACTTGAGCGCGCCCGCAGAATTTTCGACGGCCTCGAGCTCCCCCCGCCACTCGCGGGCCAGGATTCTTGCATCCGTGACGCCAGGCGCGAACCGGCGAGTCTCCACCTCCGACTGTTCAGGCGGCATCACCCATTTGCGATGCGCGAATTCCACCGCTCCGATCCCATAAGCCAGCAAAAATACCAGGGAGAACAGCGCGGTTCCCAGATGCACGGCGCGCAGCTTTGGATACATACTCATCGCGTCCAGAAATACAGCGCGGCGAAGAGACAGCAGCCGGCGGCGAGCGAAATCTGCGCCAGCCTGCTCCCGGTGCGCGATCCCAGGAACATTACGAAACCAGAAGCAATCATCGCCAGCAGGCACCACATAGCGAACTCGTTGTAGTCCGCCCACAGTTGCATCCGCCAGTCACCCGAATGAAATGCAGCCGTAGTTTCGTGAAGTACATAAAGGTACAGCGCCAGGCTGTTGCGAATTGTTTCGATGCGAAGCCGTCCTTCCTTTTCGAGAACCGTTACCTGATCGCGGCCGTTGGCATGCCAGAAATTCACGAACAAGTTGTTGGCTGCGTCGTGCTGGATCACCGCGTTGTTCACGGGCGTGGCAAGAGAAAGTCCCAACAGCGAGCAGATTCGCTCGGCCACCTGCCGGTCCGTCAGGTTCGCCGGGACCGTAAAGTCGCGATAGCTAACTGTCGGTGCCGCGCTTTTAGATTCCCGCATGAACGGGATGGTTAAACCCACCACGCCGTACACTGCCAGGTTGAGAAATGTCAACAGTCCAGCGTAGGTGTGCAGCTTCTTGATGAGTCGTAGGAGCAACGCCGCTACCGGAACACCGGACTGTCAGCGGAAGCCGGCCGCTCTCCCCGACTTTCGTGGACCACTCCGTCCTGGTTCACGTAGAACGTTCGGCGGCCATCCAGCGCATAGATTCTCGGACTAGCCAGAAGCGCGTAGCCGGTCCGCGTCGAGACCATCGCGAACTGGTAGCCCTCCTTCTCAGGCGATACCAGGCTCGCCGGAATCAGCGCAGCAGCTGCGGGACCCAATTGGTCCAGCGTCGCAGCGTATTTGCCGAACTTCGCCCGATACTGCTTCTGGGCCCGGACCACCAGTTGCATCTCACGCACTGCCTTCGCTTCCGGAGCGCTCACCGCAAGATGGCCGCTCTGAAGCGCCGGTATTGCGATTGCGCCAATGATCCCCACGATCACCGCCACCACCACCAGCTCCACCACCGAAAAACCACGCTGCCTGTATCGCATATCGTCCTTTATTTGAACTCCGGGCTCTCAGCCGAAGCCAGTTCCTGTCCCCAATTCTGGTGGATGATTCCGTCCTGATCTAAAAAGAATGTTCGGCGGCCGGTGCTGCCGAATACTTTTGGACTTGCAACCACCGTGTATCCGCCGGCGTTCGCCGTCAACACGAACACGTAGCCGTTCTTCTCACCGGACGCCAAGCTAGCAGGAATCAAATGCGCCGCATTGGGGCCACCCACCCCGCCATTAACCGGCGGAGCCAGCTCGGCGAGCGTCGAGGCATACTTGCCGAACTGCGATTGATATTGCGTCTGCGCCTGCCCGATGGTATGCATTTCCCGCGCAACGATTGTTTTCACGGTATTGAGATGCGCCTTCGACTTGATGGGAAGAGCTACAGCCAGGATGATCGCGATGATTGCCATCGCCACCAGCAATTCCACCAACGAAAACCCACGCAACCGGCATCGCATACCATTACGACGCAACGCCGCACTTCCGCGTGCAATCAAACGACGCTAGTTGAATAGCGGACTCCCAGCCGACGCCGGCTCCGGTCCCCAATTCTGATGGATCACCATGCTCTCATCTGCGTAGAACGTGAGGTGTCCCGATTTGCCAAAGAGCGCAGGCGAGGCAAGGATCGTGTATCCGCCGGCAGTCCTTACGATCCTAAAAAAGTATCCGCCCTTCTGCCCGGCCGCCAGGTTCGCGGGAATCAAATTCGCGCTCGATGGGCCAAGCTCGGCAAGAGATGAAGCGTAGCGCTGGAATTGCGACAGATACTGGGTCTGCATCGCCATGATCGCGGACATGTCGCGGACGGCTGCCATTTCAGTCGAATGAAACACGTCCTGCCTCCCGCCAGGAAACGGGAGCATCATCAAAATCATCCAAGCCAACACAAACCAACGGGCCACTGCAACTCATGACGTTGTTTCACCTTGTAACCGTGCTATCCCAGGAAATTTTTGCAGCGATCAGAAAATCTTGCCGAATCAACACTTAAGGGAAGGCCCTAGGTCTCCATCAGGGTTTCCCTTCATGAATGCTCGTTAACCCCAGGTTACGCAACACTTAGCTCGAAACCACCCCCTCATTCGCCTCCTTGTTGCAGCATGGTACTAAACCTGCCATCCACCAACGCATGACAAGCGAAGAATACGGAAGCGCATACAAGAGGGGCTACCATCTGACCGTCCGTTTTCTGGTCTCGCGCGGACTGACTTACGATGGCGCGCAGGAGACGGCGCAGGCAGCTTGGGTAAGAGGCTGGGAGCGCCTCAGTCAGTTACGCGACTCCAGCATGGTCCTCACCTGGATGAACAGCATCGCGCTCAACATCCATCGCAGCTCCATGCGTCGCGAGCCTTTCCTCCAGGCCCTCCCCGAATTGTCAACGCCGCCCAAGGTCAACCTGGCCGCGATTGACGTCCGCAGGATTCTCAAAACTTGCAAGAAGAACGATCGCATGGTTCTCCAGCGCCACTATCTGGAAGGCTACAAGGTGCAGGAAATCGCCAGAGCCCATGGCTGGACCGAGACTGCGGTCCGCATCCGCCTCCTCCGAGCCCGCCGCGCCGTAGGTAAACGCTTCGCCGCCTAACACGAGAACCACGCTGGTAACTGGTAGCTGGTCCTGAGGGATCGCTGGCAGCTGCTCGAACGCTCAAATAGGAATATCTCCGCAACCGCATTCGTTCGCCCCGTGCCCGCCGCACAGTAGGCGAGCGCTTCGCCGCCTGAGGACGAAAACCACGCTGGTTGCCGGCCTCTGGTGGCTGGTCAAGACCGTCCCTAACCAGAAACGAGAAACCAGAAACGAGCAACCCGCTCGAATCCTCAAACTGTAATATTTACAACACTCTAATCCTGTCTGATAATATTTTTTGCACTTTGGCGCAATATGATTTACCATAAAACGTCATACAGGACTAAAGCTGCGTGGCTCAGATCTTCCATAGAAGCACCAACACAATTTCCAAAGTAAGCCTTGTCTGCGCTGTACTTGGAGCGGGAGGGCTCATCGCTTTCGCCTACGCGATGGACCGTGGTGCCTACGTCACCGATGTTAAGGTGGTCAAACCGCAGCCCGTTCCCTTCAGCCACAAGCACCACGTCACCGACGACGGCATCGATTGCCGCTATTGCCATACGTCCGTAGAGACCTCTTCCTTCGCCGGAATTCCCGCCACCGAGGTGTGCATGAGTTGCCACTCGCAGATCTGGGCCAATGCGGAGATTCTGGAGCCTGTGCGAGCCAGCTTCCGCAGCGGAGAATCGCTCGAATGGACCCGCGTCCACGACCTGCCGGATTTCGTATACTTCAATCACAGTATTCACATCAACAAGGGCATCGGATGCGCCACCTGCCACGGCCGCGTCGACCAAATGCCGCTTACCTACAAGGAAAACACGCTGTACATGAACTGGTGCGTCAATTGTCATCGCAATCCGGAGAAATACGTCCGTCCGCGCGACCAGGTGTTCAGCATGACCTATGAGCCGCCGGCCAACCAGGAAGAGCTTGGAAAAAAGCTCGTCGAGGAGTATCACATTCAAAGCCTGACTGATTGCTACACGTGTCACCGATGAAAGAAAAACCGGCTCTTGACTTAACCAAGATTCGGGCTCGGTTGGACTCAGCCCGCGGACCACTGTACTGGAAGAGTCTCGAAGAACTCGCCGAGACCGAGGAGTTCCAGGCTTTCGCCGAAGACGAATTTGCGGACCGCACACCGGACTGGAACAATCCAGCCAATCGCCGCTATTTTTTGAAGTTGATGGGTGCATCGCTCGCCCTGGCCGGCGTTACCGCCTGCACCAAGCAGCCGCCGGAAGCCATAGTCCCCTACGTGCGCCAGCCGGAAGAATTTGTTCCTGGCATGCCGCTCTACTACGCCACCGCCATGCAAATGGGTGGCGTGGCGACCGGACTTCTTGCCACCAGTTACCTCGGCCGTCCCACGAAGATCGAAGGCAATCCGGATCATCCCGGCAGCCGCGGCGCGTGTGATTATTTCCACCTGGCCTCCGTCCTCACCATGTACGATCCCGACCGCGCGCAGGCTGTTTCGAACAACGGCCGCATCAGCAGTTGGGTGGCGGCGCAAGTGGCGCTCGCATCCGCGCGTGAAGCAGCCGCTATCAAGAACGGCGACGGTTTGCGTATCCTCACCGAAACGGTGACTTCGCCAACTCTAGCGGCGCAGATCAAAGCTCTGCTCAAGGATCTTCCGGGCGCGAAATGGCATCAGTACGAACCCTGCGGCCGTCACAACGCCCATCTTGGATCCACGCTGGCCTTCGGACGTCCCGTAAATACCATCTACCACTTCGACCAGGCCGACGTCATTGTTTCCCTCGATGCCGATTTCCTTTCGTGCGGTCCCGGAAATCTGATCTACGCCCGCCAGTTCGCCGACAAGCGCCGCGTGATGACCAACGTCACGCATTCGCCGCAGCCAAAAGAAAACTGGCAGGAAGGCTACCAGGAAGGGCCGTCGGCGCCGCGCGCCAGTCAGTCCGCAGGTTATGCCTCGGAAGCTCGTGGCCCCGTTGTTCTCCCGCCGCAAGTTCAAGCCGAGGGCAAATCGCCGGATCAAACCACGCTGAACCGTATGTACGTGGTGGAACCTTCGCCTACGCCCACCGGCGGCATGGCCGATCACCGCATCGTCCTCCGCGCTGCTGAAATCGAAGAATTTGCCTTAGCGCTGAATACGGCTCTAGGCCCAGGCGCCCCTGCGTCCGACAAATTCAAACAGGTGGCCGCCATCGCGCGCGATCTCCAAGCCCACCGCGGAGCTTCTGTGGTGGTGGCCGGCGCAAATCAGCCGCCTAACGTACACGCGCTCGCGCACGCCATGAATCAACTGCTGGGCAACGTCGGCAAAACGGTTACTTACACCGATCCCATCGAGGCAAATCCGGTGGATCAGCGCCAATCGCTCGCCGAACTCACAGCCGACATGAACGCGGGCAAAGTGGATTCCATCATAATCCTCGGCGGCAACCCGGTCTACGCAGCGCCCGCGGATCTCAACTTCGCGGCCGCGCTGAAAAAAGTCAACTTCCGCGCCTATCTCAGCCTTTTCCTGGATGAAACCGCGGTACTGGCGAATTGGCATCTTCCCGAAGCGCACTACCTGGAATCCTGGAGCGATGTGCGCGGGTACGACGGAACCGTTAGCATAGTGCAACCGCTAATCGCACCACTTTATGGCGGCAAAACCGCGCACGAAGTGATCGCCACGTTAGCCGGCCAGCCTGACAGAACTTGTCACGATCTGGTTCAGGAAAATTGGCAAAATCAGAGCAACTTCGACTTGTTCTGGCAGCAATCGCTGCACGATGGCGTTCTTAAAAACACCGCGCTCCCCGCCATCAACGTAACCGCCAAAGCGCCGGCCAGCGGCCAGTCCGCAACAGTCCAAGGATTGGAGATTATCTTCCGTCCCGATCCCGCCATCTGGGATGGATCTTGGGCCAACAACGGCTGGCTCCAGGAATTGGCGAAACCCCAGAACAAAATGACCTGGGACAACGCGGCGTGGATCAGCCCCACCACCGCGCAAAAGCTCAACGTCAGCACCGAGGACATGCTCGAGCTGAAGTACCAGGGCCGCACGCTCACCGTTCCTGTCTGGGTGATGCCCGGCCATGCGAACGACAGCGTAACGGTTCATCTCGGCTACGGCCGGACGCACGCCGGACACACTGGCGATGGTGTCGGCTTCAATGCCTACCTGCTGCGTACTTCCACCGCTCCCGACGGCGGCTTCGGACTGGAAGCGCAAAAGGCCGGCGGTCATTACCATTTCGCTTCCACGCAACACACCCAGACCATGGAAGGACGCGATCTGGTCCGCGTCGCCACGCTCGACGAGTATAAGAAGAATCCGCAATTCGTCGACGAGCGCGAAGAAGGCAAGCCGATTCCGCAGTACATGACCTTGTATCCGGATTACCGGTATCAAGGCTACAAATGGGGCATGACCATCGATCTGAATGCCTGCGTCGGATGCAGCGCCTGCATCGTGGCCTGCCAGGCCGAAAACAATATTCCGGTGGTCGGCAAGATCGAAGTGGCGCGCGGCCGCCACATGAACTGGATCCGCGTAGACCGCTATTTCAAAGGCAATTGGGACAACCCGGAGCTTTACTATCAGCCCGTCCCCTGCATGCATTGCGAGAACGCACCCTGCGAGCTCGTCTGTCCCGTGGCGGCCACCGTCCACAGCGGCGACGGTCTGAATCAGATGATCTACAATCGCTGCGTCGGCACTCGGTACTGTTCCAACAATTGCCCCTACAAAGTTCGGCGCTTCAATTTCATGTTGTACTCGGATTGGTATACCGAAAGCCTCAAGGGCGTCCGCAATCCGAATGTCACCGTGCGTAGCCGCGGCGTAATGGAAAAATGCACCTACTGCATTCAGCGCATCAGCGCTGTCAAGATTCAATCCGAGAAGGAAAACCGCCGCATCGCCGATGGCGAAATCACGCCGGCGTGCGCGCAGGCCTGCCCGACGCAAGCCATCGCGTTCGGCGATATCAACGATCCCAAGAGCCGAGTAGCGCAACTGAAAGCGCAGGCTCGCAACTACAGTTTGCTGGAAGAATTAAATACGCGGCCCCGCACCACTTATCTGGGCCGCTTGCGCAATCCCAATCCGGAGATCGAGAAAGGTTAGAGCTTGAAAACGGAACTCGACGAACAGGCCATTGACCCAGGTCCCGATAAGATAATCGCTCCCGGGTTTACTAACGCCACCGTCACCGACAAAATCGCCGGCGTTGTCCTGAAGCCCATTCAGACCACGCCCAAACAATGGTGGATCAGTTTATTCCTGGCCTTCTGCCTGATGCAAGGCCTGATGGCCGGCGCATTCTGGCTGTTGTATAAAGGCGTCGGAGTATGGGGCATCATGATCCCCGTCGGCTGGGGATTCGCTATCGTGAATTTCGTCTGGTGGATCGGTATCGGTCACGCCGGAACCCTGATCTCGGCCATCTTGCTGCTCCTCAAACAGGATTGGCGCACTTCCATCAATCGCTTCGCCGAAGCCATGACACTGTTCGCGGTGGCGCAAGCCGGCATGTTCCCCATCCTTCACATGGGCCGCCCGTGGCTCGGATACTGGCTGGTGCCTTATCCCAGTTCCATGTGGCTCTGGCCGCAGCCGCGCAGCCCACTGGTGTGGGACGTGTTCGCCGTCACAACATATCTCACGGTCTCGCTCATCTTCTGGTACATCGGCCTGGTCCCCGATCTCGCCACCATGCGCGACAGGGCCAAGCAGACCTGGCAAAAAGTTACCTTCGGGATGTTCGCCCTCGGCTGGCGTGGATCCGCCCGCCACTGGGCTCGATATCAAATGGCCTATCTGTTGTTGGGTGGCTTGGCGACGCCGCTGGTGGTCTCGGTTCATACGGTTGTCAGCTTCGACTTCGCGATCAGCATGATTCCCGGCTGGCACACCACCATCTTCCCGCCCTACTTCGTCGCCGGCGCCATCTATTCCGGATTCGCCATGGTGGTTACCCTGGCCATTCCCACGCGTAAGTGGTTTCATCTCGAAGACCTCATCACCATGCGCCATCTGGATTGTTGCGCCAAGCTGATGTTGGGAACCGGGCTCATCGTCGCTTACGGATACATGATGGAAGCTTTCATGTCCTGGTACAGCGGCAATCCATATGAGCTGTTCATGTACAAGAACCGCACCACGGGTCCGTACGCGTTCTCTTTCGTGATGTTGATCGTGTGCAATATCCTGATCCCGCAGTCGCTGTGGTCCGCCAAAGTGCGCCAGAGCATTCCCCGGCTGCTTTTTGTTTCCATCGTGATAAACATCGGCATGTGGCTGGAGCGGTTCGTCATCGTCATCACCAGCCTGCACCGTGATTTTCTGCCCTCCTCCTGGGGCATGTATTATCCAACCATGTGGGACTGGGCCGTGATCACCGGCACCATCGGATTCTTCCTGGTCTTGATGATCCTGTTCGTCCGCGTCCTGCCGTCGATATCCATCTTCGAAGTCCGGGAAGTGCTGCATCACCTGGCCCCGCACATGCTGGACGACGGCAAACCCTCCCCGAGCCCAGCGCATGGAGATTAGCGACATGCAATTAATTAGCCGCAGATTAACGCAGATGAACGCAGATAAAATCCTTTGTCTTATCCGCGTTCATCCGCGTTCATCGGCGGCGAATAAGGGTTCCCAAGTATGACCGAGACCTTCTGGGACAGACACGGCTTACACGGCCTAATGGCGCAGTTCGAAACACCCGAACAGGTTGTCACTGCCGCTCAACGCGCCTACGATGCCGGCTATCGCAAAATGGATGCCTATTCGCCCATGCCGGTGGAAGGCTTGGCGGAGGCCATCGGCTTCAAGCGAAATTATGTTTCGTTGGTGGTTCTTATCGGCGGCCTGTGCGGCTGCGTCGGTGGCTTCGGCTTGCTCTGGTGGATCGCGGTGATTGCCTATCCCCACAATGTCGGCGGCCGCCCCTTCGATAGCTGGCCGGCATTCATCCCCATCACTTTTGAATGCACCGTGCTGCTCGCCGCGCTCAGCTCCGTAGTCGGCATGCTGGCGATGAACAGATTACCGATGCCGTATCATCCCGTGTTTAATGTCGCCGAATTCGCCCAGCGCGCCTCGGTTGATCGATTCTTTCTCTGCATCGAAGCCAACGATCCGAAATTCGACCGCGAAAAGACCAAAGCGTTCCTCCTTGAACTCAACCCCGAGGAGGTCTCCGAAGTTGACAAGTAGATCATCCACTCCGGACCGTGGCGCAGGCACTCCTGCCTGCCGCGTCGGCACTCATGCCGATGCTAGGTTTTTGCCGCTTGGGTTTTTGCCCCTGACAATTCTGGCTCTTCTCCCCCTGACCGCGTGCCGCCAGGACATGCAGGACCAACCGCGCTACAAGCCCCTAGCCGCCAGCGATTTCTTCTCGGACCGCCGGTCCGCCCGCCCGGCTGTCGAAGGTACCGTCGCCCGCGGCCACCTCCGCATCGACGAAGCGCGCTACACCGGAAAAATCTCAGGTGAAGATATTGACTCGTTTCCCATCCCCATCTCGCGCGACGACATCGAGCGTGGCCGCAACCGCTTCAACATCTACTGCACCCCTTGCCATGGACGCCTGGGTGACGGAAACGGCATGGTAGTGCTGCGCGGCTACCGGCAAGCCGCATCCTATTACTCCGACAAACTTATGAAAGCCCCGGTGGGACACTTCTTCGACGTCATCACCAATGGTTTCGGAGCCATGCCCAGCTACGCATCCCGCGTTGTGCCGGATGATCGTTGGAGAATTACGGCTTATATCCGCGCGCTGCAGCTGAGCGAATCCGCCAAGCTCACGGACGTACCTGCGGACCAGCGCCAGAACCTGCCTGTGGAGCCTCCGCCTAGCGGAATCGCTCCGAGTGCCCCAGTGCCGGCGCAACAAGGAAACCGTTAATGACGCCCTCCAATACTCTCGGCCCCCAGCTCGACCGCATTCAGCGCAATGCCCTGGTGATCGGCGTCATCGCATTCGCTGCAACGCTGGTTGGCGCGTTCCTGGACAAACAACACTTCTGGCAATCTTATTTATACGGCTACATCGCCATCAGCGCGCTGGCCATCGGTAGCCTGGGCATTTTTCTCCTGCACAACGTGGTGGGTGGTAACTGGGGAGTCGCAATCCGGCGCTTCATCGAATCCGGACTGCAGACTCTGCCCATGTTCCTCATCCTGGTGATTCCCATCCTCTTCGCCACCGGGTCGCTTTATAAATGGACCGACGCCACCTATCGCGCCGAACATTTCGCCGTCGGCCATAAAGCCGTGTACATGAACGTACCG
>DASYNU010000227.1:0-28299 GCA_036008345.1 Bryobacteraceae bacterium | reverse complement strand
CACCAGAAGAGTGACGGAACTTTTGAAGACGTGACGGAGAAGGCCGGCCTGAGTGGCGTGGGATACGGCATGGGAGTTGCAGTAGGCGATTTTGATAACGACGGCTACGAAGACCTTTACGTCACCGCGTACGGCGGAAACAAGCTCTATCACAACAATGGCAACGGAACGTTCACGGACGTGACATCGGCGGCCGGAGTGGGTGGCAGTGGATGGTCTACCAGCGCGGCGTGGGTGGATCTCGACAATGACGGCCTGCTGGATCTGGTGGTGCTGCGATATCTCCAATGGGATTTTGACGATATCTTTTGTGGAGAGCATCGCGAAGGTGCGCGCGCCTATTGCCATCCCGATACGTTCAAACCAGTCACACCGCTGGTTTATCACAATGATGGGAATGGCCACTTCACAGAAGTTGGACAGAAAATCGGCCTGGCTCTACCCGGCAAAGGTCTCGGAATCGCGATCGCGGACTACGATCTGGATGGCCACATCGACATCTTCGTTGCGAACGATTCCATGCCCGAGTTTTTGTTTCACAACAAAGGCAACGGGACCTTTGAAGAGATAGGCCTTCGAGCACAAGTGGCCGTGGATGAAGACGGCCGCACGTACGCCGGAATGGGTGTGGACTTCGCCGACTTCAACAATGACGGCCTGCCCGATCTGGTGGTGGATAATCTTGCAAACCAGATGTATGCCGTCTATCAAAATGCGGGCGACGGCACCTTTAACTACATCACCAAAACTTCCGGTATGGGCCGCATATCGATGCTGCATTCCGGTTGGGGCCTGCGGCTGATGGATTATGACAATGATGGCTGGAAAGATCTGCTGATCGCGCAGGGACATGATTTGGACACCATCGAGCTGACCAATCCCCAACTTCGGTATCGCGAGCCGATGCTGCTGGCGCGAAACAACGGCCATGGCTCATTTGTGGATGTTTCAGCCGCATCTGGCAAGATTTTTCATGAAGCGTGGGTGGCTCGCGGCTTGGCGATTGGAGACATCGACAACGACGGCCGCGTCGATGCCGTGGTGTCAACCAATGACGGGCCCGCCTATGTGATCCACAATGAAACCAACACGGACAATCACTGGTTGACGCTGAAGTTGATCGGTCACCAGAGTAACCGGGACGCGATTGGAGCGATGGTGAAAATTGTGACGCCAACGGGCGCGCAGTACGCGACGGTGAGCACGGCGAGCAGCTATCTCTCGTCGAGCGACAAGCGAGTGCATTTCGGTTTGGGAAGCGATTCCGTTGCGCAAACCATCGAGATCCATTGGCCCAGCGGTGTGCGGCAAGTCCTGAAAGACGTGCGTGCCGGGCAGTTTCTGCCGGTTGAGGAACCCGTTGGGCCGGCCCGGCGTTAGGCAACGTACGGCCGGAAGCACCGAGGTTTATCGGGGTGCAAGAATCAACAGCTGCCGGCGGTGCAGGAATTATTGTGCTGCGATCCAAGCCCAACCAGATCGCCACCTGGGTTCGAATTCATCAGGCTGCTTCCGACCAGTGACCCACCAGTGGAGTTGACTCCAATACCGCCGTTGTTGTTGGCCACGATATGAATCAAGGTTGAAGCCGTCACGTCAAACCCATCCACTCCGTTCGTGTTTGCAACGGAGTCCGATATGGCCGCGCTAAGGGCGAAGATCCCCCTCTGTCCGTTAAGGACCGCTATGCATCGCTCCACGAGGCCGGATCCGGTGACATAGATGCCGGCCAAGGTGTTAGCCTTCGCCTGGACATCCTCAACTGTCCCGCTGCCTGTGACGTACACACCATACCCGAAGCCTTGAACCGCGCCGTTCTTCACGGTATTGCTATACCCGAACGAGAGGACCCCACGGCTGGTCTGGGTTGTGCACTGTAGGGGCGAGCCGGCGCAGCTGCCGGGGCCAATTATGGCAAATCCGTTCAAATCCAGCGTTACATTATCGGAATCGATCTCGATCCCATCCGTGGAGATTGCCGTGACAGTAAGATTACCGGATAGCTTGTAACTCCCAGCCTGAAGAATTTTGTAAGGGAAGCCCCCTGCCGCCATTACCGTAGATTGATTGATGAGCGCCTGGCCGTCCACGGCAAACACACACGCCGGAAACAGCGCCACCGCCAACACGATTGCGATACTTTTCATAGTGCTTGTCCTCCCGATTTAGAATTGTGCTTGCCGGATAACCCACTTGCAACAGCTGCCAGAACCCCTGCCATTAAGACGAGCGATGAAGGTTCCGGAACAGCAGTCTCGGAATAGCTGGTCACTGAGCCGTGGATGTCGGTAACTCCGTCATCCTCTAACAGGTCCAGAGGGGCGATTCCCATCCCAGTTGCCGCGACATTCTGCGAATTCAGGCCCGCCGCGGCGATACTAAAATTCCCGTCCAACTGATTGCCGGCCAGGCAGCCACTGCCGGTAGTCAGGCATCCCAAAACACTGAAGTTGTCAAGGCTGCCGTCCGAAGAAACAGTGAAGCTAGTCGAGTCAAAACTGGTTTCGCTTACCGAAGCCGTGAGGTCGTGGAACACCATATTCGTGCCGGTCGATTGGTATGTACCCGGAGCAGTGATGGGTCCGGCAAAGTCGACGGTCACCTCATAAACGTCGCCATCCTGAATGCTGTTGAGCCCGGTGTTATTGACGGCGGGACCGGTTCCATCTTGGATTGACTGCGTGATGACGCCGCCAAAGTCTATGACATCCGCGTCCGCAATATAAGTAAACACCCAAGTAACCAGGCAAGCAATGAAGCATCGGCGCACTGACATCCTCAATTTCCTCCTCCAGGAACGATTTGCTGGCGTCACCTGCTATACGCGCAAAATGACCTGCGAATTGAATCACGGTTTCAAAATTTCTTAAGCCGGTCGATCGACCCATGCCAAGCAATCAAGAAATTGCTTTAACGCGTTGAGCGAGTGAGCTTTCGAAGCGCCGCATCGCAGAAGCCAATCGCCCCAGATGCCGCCGCGCGGCCGTGATAGGTGAAGCCCTCTGAGCTCAGGGCCCCAGGGTTCTCGATTCTTTTCGCTCGATCAGCCTCTTCTTGATACCATTTGCGCGCCTCAGTCCAATATTGTCGTTGCTGGTCCGAATGAGCCGGCGAGCGTTCAGCCAAGGCTTTTGACAACTCGCCCATACCGAAATAAACGTCTGCAACGGCGTAGAGTATCGACGGGCTCTCACTATTAGCGGACTGCAGCGGCTCCAGAATATCGAGGGCCTTGCGGTATCCGGCAGACGCCTCCTCTATCTTCCCTATGGCCACCAGCACGCCTGCGGCTTTTGTGTGGGCGATGGCCAGGTTGATTCTAGCTCTATTGCTGTTGTTCAAAGGCTTCGTCAATTGCGCGAGGCTCTTATCATAAATGTCCAGCGCTTCTTGATTCTTTCCAATCCGCGAAAGCGATTCCGCCTTCCAGATCAGATTGACTCCCAGCCAGAAAGGAAGGTCGCGCAAGGACCGGTCCAGGGCCGCGCCCTGCTCAAAGGCGCGGATGCCGAGGTCGAGCATAGTCAATCCCTCGACAAACCTCCCGGTACTCGCAAGCGCGCGTCCAATATTGCACCGGAGCCCTGCCAGATCCTGCACCAACTCCGCATTCTGCGGGTCGGCCTTGGACATAGGTTCCACGATCGCCAACGCTTGTCGAAAGCTGGACAACGCACTTGCGGGATGTCCATCCATCAGCAGGATGTTTCCCTGCTTCAACAGGGTGATCGCAAGTTCCCGCCGAAGCCTGGGGTTGCTGCCCTCATGAGTGAGTGATTGATAGAGGCCCAAACCCGCGCGGTTCAACCGCAGAGCCTCGTCCCTGGATCCCAGTAGTGCCAGCTCGTCTCCGACTTTGACCCGGACCAACGCTACGCTTTGGCGAATATTGGGGTACGACGGATTGGTCTTCAACATGCCCTCGCGAATATCCAGTTCGCTTCTCAAGGACTTCAATGCACCTACGAAGTCGCCGTCGTCATCCTGCAATCCCGCCAGGACTTCATACTCTATTGCTCGCTCGCTGGGGACCTGGGGTGGGGCGTTGTCCATAGCGAGGAGCCGGCCGGTGATTGCCATCGCCTGATCGAGTTCGGCACGCGCCCCGGGTTTCGCCAAATTGGTAAACATCACCGCGAGCATGCGATGACCATAGGCTACGTACAACTGATCGATGACATTCGAGGGGTTCGCTTTTGCAACCGCCTGCCAATTAGCCATGGCTTTGCGCGCGCTTTCCAGCGCGGCTTCAGTTTGTCCGAGATTGGCATCCGATGTATTACCCTGCAGCAGGGCAATACGCTGGTAGGCGATCGCCAACTCGCGCTGCAAAGAGCTGTCGCCGGCCGATTCAGCGGCCAGGCTATCCAGATATTGCCGCGCGCGTTGCAGTAAGATCTGGCGGGTTGCGGTAGAGCCGGGCAGTTTCTGGATAGAATCATGCACCTCAAAAATCAGTGAATTCGCTAGTTTGCGAACGTCGTTGAACCGTCGTTCGGCGCGGGCGCGTTGAGCACTCGCGATTTCTGCTTGTTGGCGCGCGGCGCGAGCCTCCCAAAGTGTAGCGGCTATTCCTCCTAGCAACGACAGCGCAACCAGAGCGGTGCCAACACTCGCCGCCTTGTGCCGCCCGACAAATTTACTGGCGCGGTAGCCCAATGTGTCCTTCCGGGCGCTCACCGGCTTACCTTCCAGGTATCGGCGAATGTCTTCCGAGAGCTGTCCGGCGGAAGCGTAGCGGCGAGCAGGCTCCTTTTGCATCGCTTTCAATACGATGTTGTCCAGATCCTCAGGGAGAGTCCGCACCAGGCTAGGCCGCTTCGATTCCTCTTCGCACACCACGCGCTCGATCTCCTGCGGCGTCCGCGTGGTGAACCGATACGGCGACTCGCCTGTCAGCAGATGATACAACAGCACTCCCAAAGAGTAGATGTCGCTCGCAGTGGTAATCGGCTGTCCGCGAACCTGCTCCGGGCTGGCGCATTCCGGTGTCATGAGACGTACTGAAGTCATCGTCACATCGGCGTCAGGTTCCAGCAGCTTTGCGATGCCGAAGTCCAACAGCTTCGGAGTTCCGTCCGCGGTTACCAAAATGTTGCCCGGCTTCAGATCGCGATGCACCACCAGATTCTGATGGGCGAATTGCACCGCTAGACAGACCGTCCGGAAAAGATCCAGCCGCTCTCGGATCGACAACCCGTGCTGCTCCGCATATTCCGTGATAGGTGTGCCCTGGATGTACTCCATCACCAGATAGGGCCGCCCATCCTCGGTCGCTCCGCCATCCAGCAGTCGTGCGATGTTAGGATGATCGAGCCCCGCCAGAATCTGCCGCTCATGCCGAAAACGCCGCAGGATAAAATCCGTATCCATCCCACGCTTGACGAGCTTGATGGCAACCTGCTTCTCAAAATCGCTGGATCGGACGGCACGATAGACCGTCCCCATGCCCCCTTGGGCGATCAGTTCGCGGAGCTGATAATGGCCGACCTGGCGGCCGGTGAGGAGCGCTTCGCCGTCCGCCGCCACCGGGGAAGTCGCCAGAAAATCACCCATGTTGGCATGGCTTCGAAGCAGGCTTCGGACTTCCGCGATAAGCTCGGCATCATTGCCGCACAGCTCAACGATTTGGGAGTCGCGGTGATCCGCGTCCAGCTCCAGGCAGATGTTCACTATCCGCTTGATTTCCGGCCACCGTTCAGGCTCCATGGGATAAGCTCCGAGTAACCTCGCGGTGCAGCCAGGCTCGCGCTAAATTCCAGTCGCGCGTTACCGTGGAAGTGGAAATTTCCAGAACGCGCGCTGTGCTTTCGATGGACAACCCGCCGAAGAACCGCAACTCGACAATGCGTCCTTGCTGCGGGTCGAGTTGTGAAAGACTCTCCAGCGCATCGTCCAGCACTACCAGGTCGATGTCCTTCCGCCTCGGCAACGCGACGGATTCGTCAAACGCGAGTAAGGTTGAGCCTCCGCCCCGCTTGGACGCATTGCGGGACCGGGCATAGGTCACCAAGATTCGTCGGATCAACTGCGCGGCCACGGAGAAGAAATGCTCACGGTCCTTGAATTGAACCCGGCGCTGATCGATCAGCTTCAGGTAAGCCTCGTGCACCAGGGCCGTGGAATGAAGGGTGTGATTCGGACGCTCCCGGCGGAGCTGGTGGGTGGCTAGCTCCCGCAGTTGATCGTAGACCAACGGCATTAACTCATTCAACGCCTGACGTTTACCGTCGCCCCATTCCAGGAGCAACGTCGTCACGTCTTTGGGCTGAGGACTCCCCACGGGCTCCTCCGTCGCACATATTGTACAAAACATCGCGCTGCCTGATTCAGTTTGCGTGTGCTTTTGCGCGTAAGGAGAACGAGGGCAACTTTACGATTCGGAGGCTATTGTGAAACGGGCAGTTTTCTTCGTTTTGTTAATTGGTGGTTCCGCCCTACTGACGGGACAGCCGGCCATCCAGGAATTCGGGACATTCGCGTCTCGCGGCCTAGACTACATTGCAGCCGGGCCGGACGGCGCACTGTGGTTTAGCGCGCCACTTGACGGAAAAATCGGGCGGATCTCCATTGCTGGAGTTGTGACTGAATTCCCTCTCACTCAAGAAAGCTCTCCCTTAGGAATAACCCTGGGGCCGGATGGGGCATTATGGTTCACCGTGAATGGCCTCGGGGGCGGAGCCGGCAATCGGATCGGCCGCATCACCACTGCTGGAGCGATCAGCGAGTTTCCGATACCTACCGGCTCCCTCCTGCCCCAGCCCGGCGGAATCACTGCGGGGCCGGATGGCGCGTTGTGGTTTACCGAACAAGTCGGAAACAAGATCGGCCGCATCACAACAGGTGGAAGCCTCACGGAATTCGCGGTCCCCACCGGAAATAGCTTTCCGAATGGGATCGCTGCGGGGCCGGACGGAGCGCTCTGGTTTACGGAGGGGAATGCAGGCAAGATCGGCCGAATCGCCACCGACGGTACGTTCAACGAGTTCCAGATCCCAGCTGGTGGGAGCGAACCGTTCGGGATTACGTTGGGGCCGGATGGCGCACTTTGGTTTGCTGACGCGGGGTTAAGCAGGATCGGCCGCATCACCACCGTGGGAACGGTCGCAGAGTTCCCGATCCCGGCTGTTGTAGGCATCATCCAACCGTTCGGAATTACGGCGGGGCCGGATGGCGCTATCTGGTTTGCCGGCGGCAACAACACGATCGGCCGGATTACCACCGCGGGAGTTATCACGGAATTTGCGCCTCCGACGGCTTTCAGCCGACCCTTCGGGATTGCGCTAGGGCCGGATGGCGCGCTGTGGTTTACCGAAGAGAACGTGAACAAAATCGGGCGGGTAGTTCTTCCGCCCGCCGCGCCTAATTCGGGCCAATACACCATCTCAACGCTCGCCGGAACCGGAAGTAGCATTCCCTCGGGCGATAACGGACCGGCCAAGGCCGCCGCAGTCAATCCTTTTGGCGTGGCTGCCGACAGGTTTGGAAATTTATTCTTCGCCGATTTGGGTTCGGTAACTGGAAAGGTCCAGGCGGCTGTTCGAGAAGTGAACTCCTCTGGCACTATGCTCAACATTGGCTGCAACGGTTCTGAGTTTCCCGGTGTTCCTCCAAATCCGTCCACCATACCAGTCACGCAGGCAAATTGCGGCAACATCGCTGGAGTGGCGGTGGACAATGCGGGTGACATCTATGTGACCCAAGGGGGTGGGCGTACTCTCGATCTGATCGACCCGTCTGGAAATCTCACCGTTCTAACCTTTCTATTGAACAGCCCCCAGAACGCCGCAGTGGATGGCGCAGGCAACGTGTATATCGCCGACGATGGGGATTGCGTGATTGTAAGAACGAATAAGTCCGGCGCGCTCACAACGGTGGCCGGGACTAGCCAGAGCTGCGGTTTTTCCAGCACTCAGTTGAACTTTCCAAATGGTGTAGCGGCGGATCGCGCAGGAAATGTTTACATCGCAGATACGGACAATCTTCGGGTGCGCAAAGCGGGACCGTCCGGCATCACCCCGGTGGCAGGTACGGGCGTGGAGGGTTTGGCCAGTGATGGCCAAGTTGCGGTGGATGCGATGATTGGCGCTCCCACCGGTGTTGCGGTGGACGAAGACGGCAATGTGTTCATAGCGGACTATACCAACGGCCGGATCTGGCGGGTGGATCCGTCCGGTATCATCACCCACATTGCCGGAGGCGGAACCGAGGTCGGCGATGGCAAGCCCGCTACCAGCGAACAGCTGGTCTTTCCGTTCGACGTAGCCTTGGGGCTCGGCGGCAAGCTGTATGTCGCGGATACCGGCGATTTCCTGATCCGGTTGCTCACGCCTGTTCCCTCTGTCCCGCTCACCACGGTAAAGGTCACCAGCTCCGGGTTGCTGTTTAGCCGGCTCACGCAGACTTTCAATGGAACCGTGACAATCACCAACAAAGGTCAGCAGGCCATCGCTGGTCCGCTTCAGTTGGTAATGACCAAACTTCCCGCCGGCGTGGTGCTTGCCAACGCTACCGGAAACACGAATGGCAACCCCTTCATTGCTGTTCCCGGCGTAACCAGTCTCGGCCCTGGACACTCTGCATCCGTCAACGTGCAGTTCCAGGATCCATCGAACACCACTATCACTTTCACGCCGATTGTATTTTCTGGAAGTTATTAGGAGGTTCCCATGCGTGTACATCTTTCCCTCGCTTTGTTGTTTTGCCTTGGATCGGCTGCGCGGGCCGATATTGAATATCATTTAGCTGTTGATACCAGCAGCGTCTCAGGAACCAGTGGATCGCTCGACCTGCAATTCAACCCAGGACCTCTCACGTCGCAGGCGGCGGCGCTTCAAATTCTGAATTTCACGAGCGACGGGACACTGGCCGGCGGAGCATCCGAGACCGGCGATGTCAGCGGCGGACCCTTGCCGGCAGCTCTGACGTTCGACAACGGCACCGCGTTCAACGACTATTTTGAGGGGTTCACCTTTGGCTCAAGCATAAAATTTGACGTGAGGCTGTTTGGACCGGCTGTGAATTCTCCGGATGGAACTTCAGCATCCGGGAGTACTTTCGGATTTAGCATGTTCTCAGATGCGGCAGGCACCATCCCCGCGCTGACAACCGATGTGATCGACGGGTTCGGGGCCACGGTTGGAGTCAACCCAGATGGAACCGCTACCGTGACAAGTTTCTCGCCGCAGACTAGTGTTGCACCGGTCAGCGCGGTACCGGAGCCGAGTAACATGCTCCTCGTCGGAATAGCTGGCATTCTCATTCGTGTGTTGCGCCCGGCCAAGACCTGAAATTCGGACATCATTCGGCGGGTATAGCATGGAACGAAACACCTCACTCCGTCAGATGCGTTTGCCATCACGTCGATACTCACCGAGGAGATCAGCGAGAATCCATGCGGCTCCGGCAATCGCAAAGGTCTCGGCGGTTTCACTCCAGTTCGCATGACTGGGGGGAGCCGAACTTAGCACCGGAATCCACACAAATATCCCAAAGATCAGGATCATCGTGGTCAGCAGGCGAGTGGCGAGGAGTGCCATTCGATTCGTAAGCAGCGCCACGGCCGCGAGTGCAAACAGAACAGTGGTTGTTATCGCCCAGAACATCTGGCTTGGTGGAAGCCACTTCGGAACAAGCTTAGTGGTGTTGTCAAGATAAACCGCCTGTTCGAGGGCGAAGGACATGGCACATACGCCCAAAAGGTTGCGGCCGACCCGATTGAGCGTCTCCGGCCCCAGTGCCGATGACAAACGCATATAGATCATGGCCGCTCCGGTCACAAGAGAGAGCTGTTCGAAGAAGTTGCCCCAACTATTGTAAATCTGCGGAGTAGCGACGATTGAGGGTACGCAAAGCAAGGCGAAGACAAGATAAATCGCAGTTAGGACGAGTGCGCCCGTCTTCGCGGTCCGCCGGAATTGGATTGCGGCGCCCCCGACGATCTGCGCGGCAGCTGCGGTGTAGACAAAGATGGGGCCATCGGTAGCGTTCAGGATGGAGCGCAGTTGATCCCAATCTTTGTAGTTGTGCCAGACCAGCGTGATGACGCCAAAAGCCACAGCCGCCGCTCCAAACACATGGCGGCCGAGGTTCGAAATGCTTGTTGATGCAGTCATTGGTCCTCGATCTCGCTGATGCAGGTATGCCCCGGCGCGGGATTCCTACGGATTAAAATAAGGATCGTTCGCCATCCGGATGTACGACGCTTCCGACCCGGGGGACGAGCTGATGCGCCAATCGGCTTCTTTGTTGATGTCGAACCAGACTACACCCTTGATTAGGGGGAAGCTGCTGCGCAGTGTGGGAATGATGTCGTCGATCCACTTGCCCTTATCTCCGCCAGCTTGAGCAGACGCCATCTCTCCAATCAGGATCGGTTTCTTTTTCGCTGCAAGGAGGGGGTAGATGTCTTTGAACACTTGCTGGAAGCTTTGCCAGCCGCCGTTCTTTGTACCCCAGTTGTAGCCGTCGACGCCGGTCCAATCGACGTAGGCATCGCCTGGGTAATAGTCCATAGTAGTTCGGTTGCCTCCGGCGGTATCTGTGACGTTCGGGCACCACGCCCAGACGACATTGGTTGCACCCGCGGCAATGAAGAGATCGTGAATGTGTCGATATGCGGCGACGTACAAAGGGGCGTTGTTGCCGCTCCACGCCTCGTCGCCGTTCATCTCGGCGGCGAAGTCGAGGAAGAACTTCTTAGCGATTGCTTTGGAGCCGATTGCACGCGCCTGGATGGTTGCATCCAGGCTCCCGTCGATGATCTTGCGGAAGTCGATCTTGGCGGGTTCCCAATTGACTAGCGGGATTCGTCCGGCCGCCAGGTCTGCCTGGGTCACGCTGCCGGTCCAGTCGTCGGCCCATCCGTAATACGTGAGGTGAACGGGGGGTGTCCGCCCGAGCTTCACGGCCGCCTGTGCCACGCTACCGGCGCCGTAGTATTGCCCGAGCAACGCACCCGATGCGGGCTCCAGAATGGACGATCCACCAGCTTTTGCAGAGCTGGTGAGTAGTCCGTTGGAAAACAAAATTACGGCGCCCGCCAGGGCGGCTATGTTGAGCGTTTTTCGCATGGGGTGTACCTCCGAAGTTGAGTTTAATTCCGCGGGTCTGCGATGGGGACTCAACTACCAACAATAGTACGAACACCGCTGCCGAAAATCGCAACGGCTATGATGGCCACTAATCGATCCTTGCCCTGACGTAGGACGAGTAGCCCAGGTTGTCGAAACGAAGCGCGAATAGTGCTTCGGATTCAAGATAGATAACCGACGCCCGGTTGATCCAGCCTGTCTTGATGCGCTGCAACTGGCCCGCTTTCAGGTTGAACGTAACCTCGCGCATTTCCGTCGCTCGCAGCGTGAGCTTGACGTCCTGGGTAAGCGGGTTGTAAACGTCGAGCCGCATCAAGATCCTCGGGTAGAAGAAGCGGAACTGCCCTTGTGTGGCATTCGTCTCAACGGCGCCAAGAGAGAAGGTGCTCATGCGGCCCGCCGGTCGACACACTTTCCATTCCCCTTCGCCCCAGTTGATTACGCCTGATGGATACTCCCCGCGCAACTTGACATTAGCGCCTACGTGAGGATTGTCAAAATCTACGATGAGGGGTACGGGCTCAGTGGCAGTCCCTTGAATATCGACATCGCGCGAATGATCGTGCCGGATGCGCATTACCCGCGTGGCATCGTCAAACGTGTAGCCTTCCTGCTTGAGATCCCCCCGGCGGGCCAATTTGCGGCCACCCGCTGAAACCCAATCGGGAACGAAAAGCAGGCGCAGGACCTCCGTCGAAGAGTCGTCGAAGGTCGAATAAGTAACCGAGCCCTTTCCGTACGCGACTTTCGTAACCACCGAGTGCGATCCCAGCAGGTGCGATTCATCCGCCGGCGCCCATTCGGGAACCGCCCAGAAGCCGTCCATCAGGCGGCGCGGGCCATCGGCGAATTGGTCGGTGAACCACCACTGCGTACTGAACGGAGCATGTGCGTCGGGCGGCATGCCCTGGAAATAAGTCACCCAGTTGTACGACCGGAACGCTTCCTCTTTATATGCCGGCTCGCCCGTCTTTGCAAAGTACAGCGCCTCAATAGCGGCAAGACGCGAAGTATGGCTGTCGCAGCACTCATTCGGAGCGTTGCAGCAAAAACTCTTGCCATCGCCCTGCTCGGTTGTGACGGTCGCGCCATGAACGATGTATTTGGGCCACTTCGGGGTGGTCTTTACCCATTCGATGAGCTTGCGCACGTGCTCTCGCCACTCCGGGTCCTTCTCGGGATTCAAAAGAACATAACGCGCGTATTCCAACGGGATCACCTGATTCATGTTTTCCATGCGGGGCGGGACATCCTCGAAATACCCAACCCACACGTTGTTCTTCATCGGGTATTGCTGCAGCCATTCCCACGCCGCCTGACGCACCTGCCGGTAGCGAGCGACATCGCCCTGATCCAGCCGGATTAATTCATCGAACAGCATGATGGGCTCGACCACGTTTGCGGAATAGGGACCCATGCCGGGCCCCTCCACTTTGCCATCGCGGGCATAGCAGCGCACTGGCCAGGGCGAGTGCTGCGCGTCCCCCTTGCTGTAGTTCTTCGCCAGCGCGGCGGCGCAACGGATAGCAGCTTGCAAGTACTTCGTGTTACCGGTCATCTCGTAAAAACGGAGATATGCGTAGCCGTCCTCGCCAACCACGTGTGGTTCGACATAGTCTTCCCCGTGCTGGCTCCATCCGGTGTAGCGGCGGTTTCCCGGATTGGCCGATGGGTACGGCACGCCTCCCCACACGTAATTCTCCGGCGTCAGGCCGTTTTCCAATTCGTAATCGATAAAGTCCTGCAAGAAGGTGATCGTATTGGCGTCGCCCGTGTAAGGATAGAGCCGCTCGACGAAGCCCTGCAGCATGGCGCGCAGGTAAGCGGTGGAGTTGGCCCAGTGCCATTCCGGCTGCATCTCAAACGTCGTCCGGTCGAAATCAAAGCAGCAGTGAAAATAAGGATAGCGTTGGCGGTTGTATTGATCCCAGAGAATGCTCCATTGCGTGAGGAAGTGCGAGCTGTAGGAATATCCGGTGTTATCCGGCATGGGCCAGGGCAGCAGTTTCCGCTCGCCATCCAGTTGAACGGGACGGCCCGCAATGGCAGAGGCATCCACTTTCGAGACAACTGGGAACGGCTCCTCGGCACTCATCTGGCCGGCAGCCGCAACGAGCACGGCTAAGAAATAGAGATTCTTCATGATTCACCTGCAGTCGAACTCAGTAACTGGTATCGTATTTCGCAATCAATAATGTTGCGGCTAAAACAATCGCGGAGCCGGTCAGTGCCAGCGTGCTCAAACGTTCTCCCAGAAACACGGCTGCTAGCAGGACCCCAAAGATCGGAACAAGATAAAGTGAAACCGAAGCAACCGTCACGTCCAAGTGTTCCAGCGCCGCAAAAAACAACAGCATCGACGCCCCATACATGAAGATCGCGAGGAACGCGAAAGCAGCCCATGACTTCCAATCGAACGCCGCGAAAACGCTCCAATGGAACGGCTCCACCCAGATCAGCAGCGGAATGCTGGCTAGCGAAGCGGTGATATAGCTGAAGATCAAAATCTCGATTTCCTGAAACCGCGTCATCAAGCCTTTGCAGTAAGTGTTGTAGAAAGCCGAGCCGAAACAGCCCACCAGAATGAGACTGTTCCCCGCAATATATTTCATCTCCAGAAGCGAACTTTCGCGCAGATCCTGCACCGACATGAGCAGCACGCCCACCAGACCGAAGGCCAGAGACGCGATCCGCAGCATTGTCAGTTTTTCGCGCAGCATGAACGAAGCCAGCACGGCCGTGATGACGGGAATCATCAGGTTAAGGACCGCGCCGTTCGAAGCCAGCGACTTCGAGATCCCCCACGTCATTCCCAACTGCGCGAGCACCTGCCCAACCACGCCGGCCAGAGTGAATTTGCCCCAGTCCCGCCAGGTGGGACGCGCGGCATCCGGATTGGCTCGCCGCTTGCGGATCAACAACGGCACGAAGAGGATGGTGGTGACATAAAAAGGCACAAAAGTAATAGCGATGGGCTGCATCTGGCGGTCCAGAAACTTTACCGCGGTGCCTTGGGCCGACCAGATCAAGGACGCCATCGCCAGCAACGCGAAGTACCACAGCATTCGCCCTTTGTGACTCTGTTTACTCGCTTGCGTAGCGCTCGCCAATTGTCATCCCCTCTGCACGACTACGCCGAACCGGTCCGCGCCCATCGAACTGCCGTAAAACACGTACGGCTCTATCTGCCGCAACTCCCCATAGCGCCGCACCACGCGATGAAACGCTTCCTCCGCGTCTTTGTGGCCGAGAATTGCAACCGTACCTCCCGCACCGCCGCCCGTCACCTTTGCTCCATAGAGCCCCGCTTGCTCGCGAACCAGATCTACCAGCAGATCGGTCGCTTCATTGCCTAGCCCGCACTCGGTGTAAGAGTAGTGGGATTGATACATCAAATCACCCATCAGGCGCCAGGCATCTTCGGAGTTTTCCGCGCCGGCGCCCCTGGCCAGTTCGACGAACAACTGAATGCGCTGGTTCTCTTCCGAGGCATAGCGAGTACAGTTCCGTACCCGGTAGCAGATCTGCGGATGAACCCGCGTGAAAGGATCCGGATGAAACTGGGCGCCACGCAGAAACTCGGAGCCCGGCAGCGCTTCCGGAAGCTGTGCTTCATATTTCGAGCGGAACAACGAAGGTGTTACCTCAGAGAGATAGCCGCGCCAGCGAGGATCGGTGAAGCGCGGTATGCGGCTCGCGGAGTCGCGCGTGACCGGCAGCCCTTCCTGATCGCAGATCAATTTGTATCCCATGAAAGCGGCCGCCCGCGCGGCTTCGTATTCCATTCCAGTGACTGCGTGGCTGACCCCGGAGTCCACTGCCCAGCAGCGCAACTTTTCGGGAAGCCGAACCAGCGGGCGTGTCTGGCACGGCTGGCACAAGAGCGGCAGGACGTATCCTTCGTCGCCCAGCACGGCCGCGGCTTGATCCATGATGCCGCAGGCCGATTCGGCTATCACGTTCTCCACCCACTGGCAGGCCTCCGCGAGTTCAATACCATGCAGGTCGATTCCGTACGCTTTCGCGGCGGGCTTCATGACGGCGACCTCTACCGCCGCCGATGAGCTGACCCCCTTATTCAGCGGGACTTCCGAGTGGATCAAGACGCTTGCCCCTCTTTGCACAAGGTCTGGATAATTGAGCCGCAACCAGTAAAATACTCCCAGGACATAGGCCGTCCAACGATGAGCCGGATCCGCATTGGCGAGCCGGCGCACGCTTTCCTCGTCCGTCATCTCGTCCCATCCAAACTCCACCCGGTCTCGCCAGCCACGCTCAGCCATCTGCGGATTCCAAAAGCGAATGCGTCCGTCGGCGCGCAACTGAACCGCTGCCCAGGTAGCTTCGCGTATGGTCGCCTCAAATGCCAAGCCGCCCGTATAGTCTACGTTGCCGCCCATCAGGTCCAGGCGCCCTGGAGATCTTCCGATAAAGACCGGTGAGCCGGCCTCGAAGAAATCACCTTCGGACCGAATGCGGCTGACCTGAGCCTCGAACTCCGTCATGCCAGTGCCCGGATGCTGTCAATCACATAGTTGATTGATTCCTCTGTCATCCGCGGGTGAATTGGCAAGCTCACATACTTGTGGAACAATGCCTCTGCCACCGGGCACTCGCCTTCCGCATGGCCCAGCTTGCGATAGGCCGTGGTGAGATGGATCGGCATGTAATGCGACCACGCTTTGACGCCTTTTCCCGTGTACAGTTCCCACATGAAGTCTTCCTTGCTTAAACGGAACTCAGGTTCCACCAGCACACAGTAAATGTGGAAGACGTGTTTCATGTCCGGAGAGACATAGGGTTTCGTGATGCCTAAAATATCGCGCAGCCCTTCACCATATACATTGGCGATCTCAATCCGCCGCGCATTGAACTGATCGAGCTTGTTCAACTGCGCCAGACCGGTGGCCGCTTGCGCATCCGTCATGCGAAAGTTGAAGCCGATATCGTCGAAATCCAAATACCAGTAGCGCTTTCCCATGGGCTGCTTGGATTCGTCCAGCGGAAGGTATTTCCCCTTGGGATCGTAAGTGCGGCAGCAGAGCGATCGGAACCCCAACATGCGTTCGTAGAGGTCCAATCTGTCAGTAGTGAGCATGCCTCCCTCTCCGAGCGTCACCATGTTCTTCTGCTGGTGGAAGCTGAAGACGCCGATGTCGCCCAGCGTGCCGGCCCTGCGGCCCTTGTACTCGGCGCCCGCGGTGTGTGCGCAATCTTCGATCACTAGAATGTCCTGCCGCCGCGCCAGCTCCATAATCGGATCCATGTCACAACACTGTCCATAGAGATGCACCACGATAATCGCTTTGGTGCGGTCCGTAATCTTCCGGGCTACCGAGGCCGGATCCAGATTCAGCGTTCGCGGATCCACATCCGCGAACACAACTTTTGCTCCTAGAGCTGTGGCGGCATTGGCCGTCGAAATCCAACTGATCGGCGTCGTGATCACTTCATCGCCCGGTCCCAAGCGCGCCGCGATCGCCGCCAGTTGCAGGCCCGTCGTTCCCGATGTAACCGCCAGTCCGTACTGGGCGCCGCAATAACCCGCGAAGGACTCTTCAAATTGCTTCACCTTGGGCCCGCACGATGGAGCGCCGCTACAGAGCACGTCGTGCAGTGCCGCTTCTTCCTCCGGCCCGTACATGGAGCCTTGACCGTACTCGAGTTCATGAATTGCTTTAGGAAGTGGCATGGAGAGCTCTTTCGATGACATCGTCGCAACTGGGGATCGGTGTGCGGCACACCTCGCGCAGCTTGCCGGCAAGAAGATAATGATGCAGGCCCCGAGGCGCCCGGCCGGGCAGCGGCTCGGTTTGTGTTTGGACAAGCTGCGGGGAGAAGCCCATCCTCTGCGCCAGCTTGGCCCCGAGTTCGAAACGCGAGATTGCTTCCCTGGCCCCCACGTGGAAGATGCCGGCCGCACCGGCAGCGCCCAGCAGTTCCAGCAGTAAAGTGCTGAGCGTGACGGCATCGATCGGATTGCGGTATTCGAAGTCGGGAAGCCAAACGCACTCGCCCGCTCCGAGTTTCGCCGCGAACCGATTGAGCATCGCATTGGTTCCGGAACCTTCGGCGAACCCGATCGCCAGCGCCAGGCGGAGGATCAAAGCGTCAGGCAGCTTAGCCAGTATCAGTTCCTCGGCGCGCGCCTTGGTTCTGCCGTAGACACTCAGCGGAGTCGGTGCATCGCTCTCCGTGTAGCCATGCCGGGTGCCATCGAAGACAGCCGCGGACGACGTGAATACCAGCCGGGCTCCAGTGCGCGCGCATGCTTCGGCCACATGAACCGCGCCGCATACATTCACTGCTTCAGCGATCTGGGGATGCTGTTCGCATTGATCGATATCCGAGACTGCGGCGAGAAGAACGGCAACGTTCGGCCGCGCATGCCGGAAAGCCGCATCTACGCTAGCGGGCGATGTGACATCCATCGCGAGCCCTCGCTCGCCCCGCGAAGCCGCGAGGTCGGCTTCAAATACGTCGAAACAACCACCCGCCTTCGACAGGTGCTGTCCGAGAAAGCCGTTCGCGCCGATAAGCAGCAGCCGGGGCTTGGTCACCTGACCATCCTAGCCAATCTGCGTCCACAGGCCCGACCCATCAAGCCTAAATCAAATCCCAAGGCTTGCGCGCCTGGCGGGCCAGCAGCTTCGACGCCTCGGCATCGCCTGCGAATTCCTCCGTGTCCGCGTTCCAGTGTAGCTTCTTGCCCGTCTTGAAGGCGATGTTGCCGAGGTGCGCAACGGTGGTGGAGCGGTGGCCGGTTTCGACGTCCGCGGAAGGCGTTTTGCGCGAGCGCACGCACTCGATGAAATTCGCTGCGTGCAGCCGCGTGGCATCCGAAGTATTCATCTGCGTGCGTTCGAGCGGCGATTCAGCAGAACCGGGCTTGTTCGGTTCGGGATAGATCTCGTAGCCGATGCGGTCGGCAAACAACGCGCCGCGGGTACCGTAGAAAGCCAAGCCGTTGGGCCGATCCTCCGCGCCGCGGGCGTTGTAATACTGCATTCCGGGAGTGCGGCCGCCGACGCCGTGGCCGTTGAGCAGGCAACTTTCGTAGCTCATCACAAAACCGGGATACTCGTAAGTCACCTGCAACACGTCGGGAATTTCACCGTCGTCGCGCAGGCTGAAGCGCCCGCCGCTGGCCGCGACCGTGCGTGGCGCAGTCACGTGCATAATTTGCTGCACAGTATCCAGCCGGTGCGTGCCGAAGTCCGTGATGTAGCCGCCCGAGTAGTCCCAGAACCAGCGGTAGGTGACCAGGAAGCGCTTGCGGTTGAATGGAACGTAGGGCGCCGGGCCCAGGTAGAAATCCCAATCGAGGCCGGCGGGAGGTTCGGAATCAGCCTCGTGCCCGATGCCTTGCGGGTAGCGGTTGGTGTAATTCCAGACGCGCACCCAGTTCACTTTTCCCAGCGCGCCGCTTTGCACGATCTTTTCCACTTCGCGAAAATGCGGCGCCGAGCGATGCTGCGTGCCGGCCTGCACGATGCGGTTGAAACGCCGCGCAGCGGACACCATCGCGCGGCCTTCGCGGACATTGTGCGCCAGCGGCTTCTCCACGTAGACGTCTTTACCGGCCTGGCAGGCGAGCACCGTGATGGCGGCATGCCAGTGGTCGGGCGTGGCGATGTGAACGGCGTCGATATCTTTCCGCTCGAGCAGCCGCCGGAAATCCTGATACGCCTGTGCCTGCGGACCGGCCCATTCTTTCGCATGCTCGGCGTTCGGCAGATAAACATCGGCTACCGCGCCATATTCCACGCCGGGCGCATCGCGCATCAAACCAGCTACATACCGCCCTCGGCCGCCGCAACCGATCAGGCCCACGGCTATGCGGTCATTAGCGCCACGGATCCGTTGAGCCGCCAGCGCCACCGCCGCGGCGCTACCAAGGAATTGGCGTCGTTGCATGTGCCGATTATCGCTCTGTTCAGAGATTCACCGCACAGGCGCAGAGAAAGCCAAATCTCCACAGCTCGTGGGCCGCACGGTAACTTCACTCCGCCGCGCCATGCGCAGGCGAGTCCCCGTGCTCAGTTGGGCTTTTCGATACCGAACTGCTCGGCGTACTCGGCCCTCAATCGCTGCCAACCGAACTTCGTCGCCTCGCCACCAGCGATGCGTCCAATCGGCTGACCCGCGAGCAGCCGATCAAGGACGTCGAAGCAGATGTGCCAGCCCGCGGCGCCCCACGAAATGAAGCGGCGATCGATGCTGTGCCAGAGGGTGAGGCGCGTGCCGCTGCCGAGCGGCTCGAGCTCCCACCGGAGATCGCTGTACTCGAGCACCTTGGGAGAGTCTGCTCGCGTCACTCTTGCTTCGGAAACCTGCGCCGTTCCCAGCCAGGTGAGCTTCACCATTCCAACCGTACCCAGGCTCCCATCGGCCTCAAAGGGCGCCCACTCGTGCAGTTGTGCTGGGTCGGTAAGCGCCTGCCAGACTTTTTTCGGCGAGTGGCGTAGTTCTCTGACCAGAATGAGCGTCCACTTCTCTCCCTCCTTCCGTACCTGCGCCCCGCTGGCGGGACCCGGTGTGTACTGATCGCGATCGATCATATTCTCCTCCTTGTCTGCCTTTTCGTTGGTATGGATGGAACATCTTTGGTGTGCCGCATGTCGTCGAGGTGGCGTTCGAGAGCATCAATGTGAGCGGACCAGAACCGCGGAACGGAGCCAGCCGGGCAATCCACTTCCTGAAGTGGTTCAGGTTTCAGCCGGTGGAGACGGCGCTGTTCGTCCACGCTGGATTCTACGAAACCTGCCTCGCGCGGCGGTTTGGCTCCGCAATGATTTCGAACACATATCCCACGCTCCTAATGTACTCGATGGCCACTGACAGTCCCTGCCGCGGGGCGAGTGCAGCCGTTCAGAAATCTTGAATGCCAACCACGTCGCTGCTGGTGCTGCCGCGGGCGACGGCCATATCTTTACCGTTCGGTAGCCACACGAAGTTGAAAATCACGCCCGAGCTGAAATCCGTGACCTGCTGCGGCGCGCCGCCTTCGATTGGCTGACGCCAGATGTTTGAAACGCCTGCCCGCGCGTCGACGAAATCAATCGCGTCGGAAGCCGGACTCCAGCGCATGACCCCTGCTCCCGAGAGAATAGCGTGCGAAACCTCGAACACCTTCGCAGGCTGGCCGCCGCTCGCCGGAACGATCCCGAAGCCGCTGCGGTTGGGATCGGCAATTTCGTACGCGACCAATTTGCCATCCGGCGAAGCGTACGGAAGTACCGAGGGGAAATGGGTGAGTTGTTCCGGCCGGCCGCCGGTGGCTGGAACCCGCCACACAGAATAATATTTCCCGAGGGCGTTGTAATAGACCCACTTGCCATCCGGCGAGCAGGATGGGCCACCATTGGTGCCGGGCGGGATCAGAGGGTCGGGTCTTTCCCCGTCGGCATCCAGACGCCAGATCGACGCGCTGCCATAACGGCCGGCGCCGTAAACAATCGTGCGGCCATCCGGACATATCGAAGGAGTCGAGAAGAAGCCAAGCTCGGCATCGGTCGTGATTTGCCGCGCTTCCCCGCCAGGCTTTCGCAACCAGAGTTGGCGCGTTCCACCCGCGAGAGACGCATAGAGCATGCTGCCGTCCTTCGACCACTGCAGACCGAACACGCCATCCTGCGTCCCAACCCCGGAAGTGACCTGCACCGCTTGGGCGGCCTTTGCGCCGGGCAGCGTCCAGATGTTCGAAATCAATTCGCCCTGTACCGCGAAAAGCGTCCGCGAATCCGCGGTCAAACTCAGGTCTAAATAATCGTTCAGGTCGTTGGTGACTCGCCGGGCCTTTCCTCCGGGGAAGGAAAGGTGCCAGATCTGTCCCGATGAATTATGCGACTGTAACCCGATCAGCACCAGCCCGCTCGAATCCGCGAGCCAAACCACCTGGCGAATATGCATCCATTTTTCCGTACCGATAGGGCTCAGCTGTCCACCGGCCGCCGGAATAGTCAGTACACGACACATACCGCCCGCATAAGCGCTCACCGCGAGCTGTTTTCCATCGGCCGACCAGGCCAGTCCAAGACCAGTGAAGCCTTCCGGCGCGAATCGCTCCGCCAGCTTCCGCTCCACTCCGGTATCGATATTCCGGACAAACAGTCCATTTACCTCGCTGGTAGTTCGCCGGAGGAACGCGAAATTCCTTCCATCCGGCGAGAAGGAGACCGGGGAATCGATTCCGTCCGCGACTTTTCGGGATTGACCTCCCAATGTCGGCACCTGGAACAACTGGTCCGCCTGTCCGCGGCCCGGGTCCAGCACATAGTAGATGTAATTGCCGTCGCGCGAGAAGATCAGACTTCCGAAACCCACGGCTGTTTGCGGCAAAATCTGAAGTTCGCTATGCGTCGCCACCTGGCGGACCCACAAGCCAACCTTGCCGGGCTCGCCCGCCGCAAATGCGAGGTACTTCCCGTCGGGTGAGATGGCGCCGCGCCTCACCTCGCCGGCATTGGTTACCCGTACCATGGTCATGGTTTGAAATGCCGGTTTGGTCTTGAATCCTCCGACCGCATAGATCGCAAACGCGGCAAGGATCGCAGCGCCTACTGCGACGCCGGCGAACATCAGCTTGGAACGCCGCATTCGCTGCGTTATCGCTTGGGTGGAGTGCCGCGGATCGGGGACCCCGACGGTGACAGTATCCTCGCCCGGAACCACTTCCTCTTCAATGATCACCCGTGACTGCGAGTGGCTCTGCACCACGACGTAGTCCGCTTCCCCGATCGTCCGAACCATCTCTGCAAAACGGTAGCCTCGGCCCGGTACCGTCACGATGAAGCGGTGCGCCCCCGCCGTTTCGCCCAAAGTCTTCCTCAAGACAAAGATGTTCTGCGTGAGGTTGGATTCTTCCACAAAGGCGTCCGGCCAGACGAGTTTCATCAGCTCGTCCTTGGTCACCACCCGGTCGTTATGCTGAACCAGCACCAGGAGCGTATCGAACGCCTTCGGCTGGAGCTGGATGGGTTGGTCCTGCTTCCACAACAGTCGTCGGCCGGGATCCAGCCGGAAATCGCCGAATTTGTATAAGCTCTTTCCGGTGTTGTTCATACAGGAACGATAAGCCCATCCTGAGAAATCCTGATAAGTTTCTGAGAGCTTCCTGAGGACTTCTTACGCAGAACTCGGGCAAGATTCCATTGTGTAATTTAGTTTACCACTGGATTTTTTTCACTCCGACGTAGGGGTCGGCGGGAACAATGGCTGCCCCTATCCGCGCGTGAGTTAGGAGTGAACTTTATTCAAAGGAGGTTATCAGATGGTATCCAAATATTGGAACACCGCAATCCTGTTTGTGTTTTTGTCCCAGTTGGTTCCCTGCTACGGAGACGCAATAGCCTACGTCGTGGGCGTCAATGGCAATGGAGAAGGCGGGGCGGGAACGATCTTCGGTGACGGAGCGAGCGGAAACGGGCAGAACTGTACCACTTACGGGAACGCCACATCCAGCCCGCTTAACTTTTTTGGGCCCTTGTCACAGGTTCCGGGAGGGGGAATTGGGCCTTGCGGATACTTTGGCGGCTCCATCACCAGCGCGCAACCCGTCAGCTTCTCGATGAGTGCCAGCAACCGCAACGGATCTTCCACCGCCAGCGGCTCGGCCGCCGCGTCGCTGAATTCCAGCTCCGCGGTTGTGAACGGTCAAAACGTCACAGGCGAGTTTACTTTGCAGGCTACAGCTTCGCAGACCGCGACCGAAATCAACGGTCCAACCACCATAGAACAGGCGGTGGGCGCCGCCCTGGTCAACGATCCCAATTGGGTTGTTACGGCACCGGGACTGAGCAATGGAACCCTGCTTCAGCCCACATACACTTGGGCTCTTAGCACCAATGCAGCGCTCGGATCGCCGTTCGGTCTCTTTAGTTTCGAACTGGCGATGCAGCTGCTATCCAGCCAGGTGGGTCCACAGCCGGTGGCGGATTACAGCGCGTCTTACAACAACCCGACGCCTTCTTGCGGATACTCCTGTGGGACAGGGTACACAATAGGCTCCGGCTTCATGTCGGGAACCGGAGTATTTACCTTTACGCCCGTCACAGAAATTCCGGTAGGCACGACTGTGGACGAAGAGGTTGGCCTGGTAGTAAGCGCCGGCTATAACGCCTCGATTGATCCGGACGGCACTCTGGTGGGGGTATCCTTCACTGCCAACGGAATACCAGTTACCGATTTCACTCTGACGACTTCGACCGGCGTCTTTACTACCAATGGCTTCAGTCCGTTCGGGACTAACACTGTCCCGGAGCCGGACTCGTGGATATTCTGTGTCGCGGGAATGCTTGGGATCGCCGCTCTTCGCAAACTTCGCGCCGGTCGTCAGGGCTGCCGTTGACGGCGGCGGGCTGAAGCAATGGCGACCCGTAAGAGAATCGAAATTACCATCGAAACCGACCGGGTCGTTATCATTCGGCGGAACCGGCCGACCCGCGCCCAGTGCCAGGAATGTGGCTCGGAAGCGGACATGCTTGATATGAATACGGCCGCGGAGCTTACTGGCATGACAAACCGGACCCTGCGCGATCTAATGGACGCCCACGAATTGCATCTGGGCCAAAGCCCTGACGGATCGCTGCGCATCTGTTTGGAGTCGTTGCTGAAGTCGAAAGGCGGGCTTTTGTGACTCGTCAGATGATAGCTTTCTCGCGTCATTGGCGCCTATCTCGGGTGAGGACATAAGTCAGCCGGCCCGCATTGTCTAGTGGAAAAGTACTTCAAATGACGGAGGGAAGATGAGATTGACAACAGTTTTCTTAATTGCCATGGCGTGTGCCGCGGTGGGGTTTGGACAGGAGAAGCAGGCCAAGCCGGAAGCGCGCGGCAAGAGCGAGGGGATCAAGGTGCACGGGCACTGGGTGATCGAGATTCGCAATCCGGATGGTTCGCTGGCATCGCGACATGAATTGGAGAATGCGCTTGTCCCCGGCGGTCAAACCGCGCTTACCAGACTTCTGCTGCCCGGGTCCTTCACCTCAAACTGGGACATTGAGTTAGGATTAACGGGTGCCAACGGCTTCCCCTTCGGCACTACCCCAGACATCCAGCAGGCCCCTTGCCAAAACGCCCAACAGTATTGCAACACTTCGCTTACTGTCACGTCGGGCGCCGGGGGAAGCCAGGTGATTCTCCAAGGCACCAGCTCACCGATAGGCATTCCTCTCACGCTTAACACGGTCTCTAGCGGTCTGGTGACTTGCAACTCTACAGCGCAAACTAACTGTGCAAACTGGTCGTTTACATCTGCCACCACGAACTTGCTTGTCCAAGCGGGTCAGTTGATCACGATAACCGTCATCTTCAGCTTCTCGTAGAAGGTGAGTCAAAAATGTCTGCCCTCCAGCACCAGTACCTCTTCTCGCGCCTGCTCGTGGTGTGCGCACTGCTTGCCTCTTTGGCGAGCGCTCAACTCGTCGAACGGGGGGCGAAGATCTCGGGAATCGGCGCATCGCAATCGGACGCCGCGCGGCAGGGCAGTTCGGTTGCGCTCTCAGCGGATGGAACCACGTTGATTGAGGGAGGCCCATACGACGGTCACGGACGGGGCGCGGCCTGGGTATTCAGACGGTTCGGCACAGCTTGGATCGAGGAACGTGAGAAGCTTCGGGCGACAGATGCTATTGGAGGGAATGTTTTTCAGGGCCGTTCGGTGGCACTTTCCGCGGATGGCAGCACCGCGCTGATCGGTGGTGATGGTGATAACGAAGGAGCCGGCGCGGCCTGGGTATTTACACACGTGGATGGCGTTTGGACACAACAGGCCAAGCTGATCGGCAGCGGCGCGATAGGAAAAGCCGGCCAAGGCTGGGCGGTGGCGCTTTCCTCCAACGGAAACACTGCCATTCTCGGCGGGACATCCGATGACAACGGCATCGGCGCGGCGTGGGTCTTTACCAGGGCGGGCGGCGTCTGGACCCAACAAGGCGCAAAGCTGCTAGGCAGCGGAGCGGTTGGCCCGGCTTCTCAAGGCCGTTCTGTCGCGCTTTCCACGGATGGCGATACCGCGCTGGTAGGAGGATCCACGGATGACAACAACCAGGGCGCGGCATGGATTTTCACGCGTTCGGGCCAAGCGTGGACCCAGCACGGCGGCAAATTGATAGGAAGCGGTAGCGTGGGACCGGCGGTATACCAAGGATGCAGCGCGGCACTTTCCGGCGACGGTAATACTGCGGTGATCGGCGGCTATGGCGACAATCACAATGTTGGTGCAGCCTGGGTATTCACGCGCTCGGGCGATCGATGGATACAATCGGGCGGGAAGCTCTCGAGTGGCGACATTTCTGAGCAGGGATTCTCAATAGCGCTCTCAACCGACGGCAACCGGTTAGTTCTGGGCGCACCGAACGATGATGTGGGCGCCGGCGCGGTGTGGGAGTATCGGCTATCGAATGGCGTGTGGACGCTGGCGGGAAAGCTGATTGGCTTGGGCGCCTCCGGCAAAGCACGGCAGGGTTATGCTGTGGCCATCGCGGGCGGAACGGCTGTTCTGGGTGGCATCCTCGATGACGCGTCGGTGGGCGCAGTATGGACTTTCGCGGATCCCATGCTGGTGATTTCCGCACCTACCTCCGCAACACTCGGAAATCCCGTTACGTTCATGGTGAAGGCCGTGGATGATAGAGGCAACTCGGTTTCGAGTTACGCGGGAACGCTTCATTTCAGCAGCAGTGATCCAGACGCGGACGTTCCGAATGACGCCCCGCTCATCGATGGCGCCGGTACGTTCAGTATCACCTTCAAGACATCCGGCGCCTACACCATTGCCGCCGCCGACATCGCGATTTCCAGCATCGCGGCAATATCCGATCCGCTTCTAGTTAGCGCTGCGAAATCCGGTAGCGGCACCATCGCAGGTAACAAAGCCATCCTACTCCCGCCACCCACGGACTACATCTCCGTCGTGCTCTCCACCACTCCCATTGCGTACTTTCGCCTGGAAGCGGCCAACGACACCAGCCAAGTGAACGGCTACACTTCCACGTTCCAGGGCGGCGCAACCCTGGCCACGCCCGGTGCACCCATCTGCGAAGCCAATAATCACAATGTCTCGCTCGACGGCGCTACAAAAAGCATAGTGAATACATCGCTCTCCGGTGGCGTTACCACCGCCGGAAGCTTAGCGGCCTGGGTGAACCTCGCGGGGTTGCCTTCCGCTTTCGACCGTTTGCTTTACGTCGCGGGTGAATCGCAGCTTGGCAATGACTTCGACTTGCAATTTACAACCGATAATTTTGTTCGCTTCTACGTCAGTAATAACGGCATCAATGTCGGATATCAACCCAATATAGCCACGCTAGTGGGGCATTGGCACATGATCGTAGCCACCTTCGATTCCAGCACGAACACCGAGAATCTCTACTGGGATGGGCAACTGGTGGCCACGGCCAGCAACACGGTTATTACTAACAAGACCGCACAGTTCGCGATCGGTGCAAGCAATGTTTTTACCGGACGCAACTTCGATGGTGGCATCGACGAGGTGGCCGTGTGGAATACGGCGCTGACGGCCGCGCAAGTTAGCGCCATTTTCGGCGCATCTACATGCGCCGCGCCGGTATTCAAAGATTCGGAGCCGATTCACGTGACCGATACCCTGTTCCTGCAGCTCTCGCTGCAGTATGTCGACAACGAAGCCATTCACGTCAACGATAGCCTCATCTTGCCATTCCAGCCGGTGACGGTGAACGTCAATCCTCCGTTGGCCGGAACGGTGACTACGGGCGGGGGCCTGTTCGGGCAGTACCCCCCGGGCGCAACGGCTACAATCACGGCTACGCCGAATCCCAATTACGTTTTTGCGAACTTCAGCGGCAGCTTGCCTACCACTTCGTCCAACCCCCTCATCCTGACGGTGACCGGGCCGCTAACCATCGTGGCCAACTTTACGCCGCTCGAGCCGATACTCCGGGGGGCTGTCACCGGTCCTCGCACGGATGGCCCGCTACCGGGTACGCGCACTGTTCCGGTGACCATCACCAATGCAGGGCTAGGCGCGGCGCTGAATGCACAGATCTCGTCGGTCACAGCGACAGTCGTGAGCGGAGGCCTAAGAGTGACGCTGGCGAGTGGTGTTCCATCCACGCCTGTAACGCTAGCGCCGGGAGCTTCCATTACTCTGCCGCTGGTATTTGACTGGCCAATCTCAGCCACCCGGGTATCGATGAAGTTCGAACTGATTGCGACCGATGCAAGTGGCAATAATTATTCCGCAATTCAAACCGTGACGCTATTTCGATAGGACTATGAGGAGGAAAAGTATGTACCGATCGGGGAAATGGAAATGCCTGGCCACCGTGGCCATTATGCTGATAGCATCGGCGGCCGGTGCGCGCGCGTCAGCGGTGATAGCGTTGGTTCCTCCAGATGGCGTAATTCCCGGCGCTCCCGGCGCAACCGTGGGATGGGGCTTTTCTCTGACTAACGGCGCCGACTGGGTCTCCATTGACTCGGTCACCACCGAAAACGAAACCAGTCCCTTGGGCGGTGTGTTCGGGGGATTCACATCCTACATGGACCTGCTGGGCGGATTGTCGAACGGAGTTACCCCTCCCGACAAAACGTGGGCCTTGGCCTTCTCGCCGGGTAGTCCAGGCACCGGTCTCGGCCAGTATGCCATTGATCCCAGTACTCCACCCGGCGCCTCCGACAGTGGCGACTTCGTGATCTTTTACGACGAATTCTCCGCTGATCCAAATACCTGCGGATCTTGCTACATCGATACCCTGCAATTGTTCGATTCGAACGGGAACGCGCCCGCGTTTACGATCAACGTGCCTGCCTCGGTCGTGCCGGAACCCGCGCTGACTATCCTCATGATTCTCGGGTCCGCGCTGCTTGTCAGGCGCCCCAAGAATTCTCCATGAAAACTAATAGTACTGGTTCGAAGACTCCAGCATTGAAAACGGTTGAGTCCTGTGCGAACATCGCTAAGATACTCGGAGGTGTCATGAGACTGGCTGTTATCCTGGTTTTTTGCGCGGGTTGTCTAACCCTGAATGTGCAGGCGAACCCATGCGTTGCCGGATCCTTGGCGTCGTATATTAGTTTGGGCTCCACCGGCTGCACCATTGGCACCAACGTGGTGTCATCGTTTGTGGATTATTCGAGCGGAACCTTTGGAGCAACAGAGTTGCCCCCGAGCGCCGTTTCGATCCAGCCGTCCGGAGGAACTGCTAATCCCATGTTGGCGTTC
>DASYNU010000226.1:0-20564 GCA_036008345.1 Bryobacteraceae bacterium | reverse complement strand
CGTTGCTGCTATTGGCCCTCTATTGGGCCGCACTTCTGGTGGGTCGCATCCTCTCGCAATTGCTGCTGAAACGCATGAGCCACGGCTTGCTTTTAATCGGCTCCATCGTCTCGGCCCTGCTCGGAACGCTGGTCTTGTCATCCACCAACAACCTGTTTGGCGCCGTCATGGGAATACTATTTGTTGGCGGCGGCTTCGCGTCCGTGTATCCGCTGGTGGTGGAAAAAATCGGGCACCGCTTCCCCTACTACCATCCCGGCTTCTACAACGGCATCTTCTCGTTCGCCATCACGGGAGGCTTCATCGCTCCCTGGTCCCTCGGCTATTTCGCGCAGAACTGGGGCATTCAAGCAGTCATGGTTCTTCCGTTGCTTGGCACCTGCATGGTTTTCGCACTGGTATTGCTGATCATGCTGGAAGCCAAGTTGAGCGGTTTGGCGGCCGCTAAGTAGCACTCGCGAGCATCGCGGCGATCTCCGGATGGCCGCCATGTTCCGCCCAACCGGCAGCCGTCCCACCCCACCTCGGCTCCACGATCGTAGCGTCGGCTCCGCGCGCGATCAAAAGCTTGACGATGTCAACATGTCCCCGATTGGCAGCTTCGTGGAGCGCCGTGCGCGGCGTCTGCCCTCCCGGAGTTACCAGCACATCGCCTCTAGCTCCGTGCTGTAATAGCAGAGCCGCCGATTCCTTCTGGCCGCGAATCGACGCGTACGTCAGTGCTTCTTCTAACATCGCAGGCTCGATTTTTTCCGCCAGCATTTTCTTCATAACTTCAATCTTTCCGAGCCCTGCCGCGTGCCGGATATCCATCTTTGCTCCACGCTGCACCAGCGCCTCCGCCGTTCCGGGCGCCACATTCAAAAGCGGCAGTCCCAGAACATCCGGCGCGTCCAAATCAAACTTGGCTCCAGCCTTCACCAGCAGATCCACCAGTGGCAACGCAACGCCGGCCTCCGAAGCCCGCCTACTTGTGAGCAACAGACCGATGGTGTATTCCGAGGCGTTGGGATCAAAATCGCGGCTAATCAAAAGCCGAGCGATATCCAGGATGTTCCCAGGAATCGGCCCCCGGTCCGGATTACCGGCTATGTGATAAAGCAGCGTCGCGCCGGCGAAATAGCCCTGCTCGTACCCTGCGCCGGTGTGGCACCGATACCGGCCAAGCCACGTATGATCATCGAGGAGCGCTTCCAACCGCGGCAGATCGCCAGAGTCCAGCGCCTGAACGGCATCGCGGAACATCTTATATTGATCGAAGTCAATACCTACGGGCTCAGCCATAAACTCCTGTGGGGCAGGCTGCCAGCCTGCGGCGGGTTGCCAACCCGCCCTTCAAAACAGCGGAATCGTCGCCTTCGCCCGGCCGTCCCCGCCGTCATAAACCAAATCGAGCGACCGAATCGACTTCATCTTGCCCGAGAATCGGAAAAACAAACAGCCCTTAGCCGTCTTGTTATTCGGTCCCTCCGACAGCGCAATGCCAGCGATGGATTCGTCAATGGTCCTAGCGGGCCGCGCCTCAGTGCCGCTAGGATTCGGCGGATCCTCCACCGGCCGGGGAACTGGCGGAGGCGCTCGCTGGTCTCCAGGAAATCTGCCCTCGGGTGACGGTGTGCCGTAGATCACCGGACCCGCCTGTACCGTCGCCGCTCGCTGATTTTCCCAATCCGGATACTTCAGTGCTCCAGCAACTGTGCCCGGAGATGCGGGACTCAGCACCAGCTTGCCATCGTTGATTCGCAGAGAGAACTGATCGTTCTTTACAGCCACGCCCTCGTGAGTGGTTGAAAAAACGCCCACGTCCACCACCAGATACTCCTTGGCGAAATAAAAGCCAGACTCGCCCGGAATGCTATGAACCAGATATTCGGCGCCAATTTCCATGCCAGCAAGCGAAACGTGAGCCGGGTAATCCGAGGCCTTCGAGCGCGGTGGGCCGTTTTGTGCGTACAGCGGAAGTAGGGCAATTAAGAGGGCAGCGAGTCGCACACCTCATTATAAAAAATTGCGGACACCAGAAAAATGGGGACATCTGCCCCATAAAAAATGGGGACACCTGCACCTGTCCCCCACGCAGCACATTCCTGTAAAAATGGGGACACTTGCACCTGTCCCCACGCAGCACATTCCAGTTTCCACCCACGTCCCACCGTGGACAGGTGCAAGTGTCCCCATTTTTCGGTTGACATCCAGCCCGTTAATGTCATAGTATATCTAATAACGTACTAGTATGTCACGCAAAGATGAATCCTCCGTTCAAGATCTGCTGCCCCTCTCTCCCGCCGCCTTCCACATGCTCCTCTTGCTCGGCGAAGGCGAACGGCACGGCTACGCCCTGAAGCGCGAGATGGCCAAGCAGACTAAGGGCAAACTCAATCCCGGCCCTGGTGTCCTCTACGGCACCATCAACAAGCTGCTGGAGCAAGGGCTGATTGTCGAATCGGAAGAGCGCCCGGCTTCCCACCTGGATGACGAGCGTCGGCGTTACTACCGCATCACGCCATTGGGCCGAAGAGTGGCGCAAGCCGAAGCGGTCCGTATGCGGCAATTGGTGGAAATGGCGGAAGCGAATCTGGGACTTCCGGAACCTGCCTGAGGTGAAACCATGGCTGATCCTCTCAAGCTCTATAAGATCCTCACGAAGCTATATCCTGCGCGATTCCGCGAAGAGTACGGAACGCCGCTCCAGCAGCAGTTTTCCGACGATTATCGCGACGCCGCAGGGTCATTCGCCCGCTTGGCAATTTGTCTGCGCACCTTGCGCGATCTCGCCATTTCGATTCCATTGGAACTAGCGCGCGAATTGCGGCAGGATCTGCGCTACAGCGTACGGATTTATTCGCGCCGGCCGGGTGTGACATTTCTCGCCGTCGCGGCCATGGCGCTTGCGATCGGAGCCACCACCGGCGTCTTCAGCGTGGTGAACGCGTTGCTTCTGCGTTCGCTGCCGTTCCGCTCACCCGAACGAATCGTGCAGCTCGGCTATGCTTTTTCCATGCCGGAGAGCGTATCCGCATTTCACTCGTGGCGCAGCCACAGCAACTACCTGGAGGACGCGGCAGCGTATAGCCGGGCCGACGTGAATGTGAGCGGAGCCGCGGAAGCCGTGCGGGTGAAACTAACCGAGACTACTTTCAACTTCTTCAACGTCGCCGGCAGTGATCCTGAGATCGGGCGTGCTTTCAGAGCGGGAGAGGACGCGCCTGGAAAAAACAGTGTTGCCATCATTAGCCACGGACTGTGGCAACAACTCTTCGGCGGCGACCCTCGGGCCTTGGGATCCACCATCCGCCTCAATGGCGCGCCGCTGACTGTACTGGGTATTGCGCGTCCGGGATTTGATTATCCGTCGAAGACCGCCGTGTGGACTCCCACCGTTTTCGACCACCAGCACATCCCTAAGAGCGGCGTATTCTTCTTTCTTTGTTTCGGACGTCTGAAATCAGGAATCGCTCTGGCGGCCGCACAAACCATGTTCGATGCCGACCGCAAAGTGATACGGGACCCGGCCAATCCGGTCAAGCTCATCCCGCTGCGCGAGCAACTGGCGGGCCCCGTCCGGAGTGCGTCCTTGGTATTGTTCGGAGCTGTTTCATTCGTGTTGTTGATCGCCTGCTCGAACGTCGCGAATCTGTTATTGACCCGGATCACGGAGCGGCGCAAGGAGTTGGTGCTGCGAACTGCGCTCGGCGCCAGCCGCGCGCGGGTAGTCCAGCAATTGATCACCGAGAGCATTCTGCTTACCGGATTCTCAGCCCTGGCAGGCATGTTGGTAGCTCAGTGGGCAGTACGCATTGCCACCGCGTCACAACCCGTGGAGCTCACCGCGCAAACCTACACCATCCTGGATTGGCGCGTGCTTAGCTTCGCTGCCGGTCTCGCCGCCCTCACCGGTTTGATATTTGGAGTGCTCCCGGCATCCCTGATCGGTCGCTTGCAGCCCGCCGAAGATCTGGTGCGCGCTCCATCCTGCGGATCCAACACGCGCGTGCAGCGTCTGCGTAGTGCGCTAGTGGCCGTGCAGGTGGCGCTGACGCTGGTGTTGCTCGGAGGGTCGATCGTGATGGGCCGGAGTTTCTTGAAACTGCTAGGTGCCGACTTGGGTTACCAGACTGACCACGTGGTGACGATGAGCGTTTCGTTGTCCGGCACGCGCTACGATAAGCCCTCCAAAATCCAGTACTATCGCGATGCGCTGGACCGGCTACGCAACGTACCGGGCGTCGAGCAAGCCGGCGCCATCGATTCTCTGCCGCTAGCCACCAATGCCTTCATGGCCGGTCAAGTGAAACTCGCTTCTGGCCGTGCGATTGGTACGGTCATAGCATCCTCCGCAACGCCGGGCTATATCGGCGCCATGCGTTCGACCATGCTATTCGGGCGCGATTTTACAGCTTCCGATCAGAAGGGATCGGAGCAGGTTGCTATCGTCAATGCAGAGTTCGCGCGCCTGGCCGGAGAAAGCGGGACGCTGATCGGTAAGAAAACAAAGTCGCCAGTAGGGGATGCCGACGTGACCATTGTTGGCATCGCGCGCACGGTTCGCTATTTCACCAATCCGGATGAAAAGCCCTATCCCACCATGTTTCAGCCCTCTGAACAGTGGCCTCTGCCTTTCATGACCTTCATCGCCAGAGTGCATGGCAAAACGGAAGCGTATCTTCCGGTCTGTCGCGATGCGATCCAATCGGTGGATCGGCAGGTTCCAGTGTTCGGCGTGAAGACCTTTGACGAGCGGCTTCGAGAGAACCTGGCGCGGCCGCGCTTCTACACCACTACGCTGCTCTTCTTCGGTGCATTCGCCCTGCTGCTCGCCGTCATCGGCATCTACGGTGTCGTTTCTTATTCCATTGTCCAGCGGACACACGAACTCGGAGTGCGCATCGCCATCGGAGCTTCGGCCGAGAGAATGCGCTTCCTGCTTCTACGCCAGAGCCTTCTGCCGGTCGCGCTGGGAGCGGCCGCAGGCATCGCGGGAGCCTTGGGGCTGGGCCAATTCATCCAGCATCTGATGGACACCGCACAACGCCTCGACGGCGTAACGTGCGGTGTCGCCGCGGCTCTTCTAGCGCTGATCGCGTCTCTAGCCGTGTGGTCCGCCACTCAGCGAATCCTGCGGCTCGACCCCCTCGAAGTGCTTCGCGCGGAATAGACCTCAGCAACGACAGCGCAATCCTCGCATTACAGGCGTCTTCAACGCTCACCAAAGATGATGAAGACGCGATTTGTAGCCCCGCGCGTCAGCAAGGGGACGGGTGTAGCCCCTCTGATCGCGGATAATCCAAAAGTTCGACAGCGTCCTCAACGGAAAATCCTGCGCCTATTTTTTTTTAGGGGTCTCGGAGTTGAATGGTAAGTATTGTGAAGAACTCGGCTCAGTTCCAGCTTCGCCGGGTTAGTCACGCGGTCGCCGCCGGCCTGCCAGGCGGCGATCGACCGCGCTGATTCGAATCACGAACTACCGCTCGATGCCCCGCCGGCCATCCCTGCCACGCCCACCGATTTGAAGGTAATCCGCGTCCGCGCGTTCTGATCCAACTGAATCCGTATCGAATTATTGCCTTGATGCAGCCATTGCGAAGTAATGCTGTAAGCCACGTCATGGAAATGACTGTTATGGTCGTCCGCGCTGCGGATGAGCGTGTAGTCGTTGACGGTAATTGTGATTGGATTGTCGGAGGTGCCGCCCACTGTCATGCTGGCTTGGTTCAGCGTGAGGCGAATATTTTGCGTGGAAGGCAGTTCCAGGTTGAACTTCAGAAAGCCTTCATCCACAATGATCTGACAACCCTTGAATTCTGCGTTGAACTCGCATCCTTGCATCAAGGGCAGCGATAAATTCTGAGTTCGCTTCGGGTTCGGTACCGTGAGGTCAACGGCCTGAGCGGGAATGGCTTGTTGCGGGATTGCTGCGGTTGCCATTTGCTTCTCCTAAAATTTTGGTGGGATAGAGCAGGAACGGCGGCTGCTTCTGAGTGCGTAGCGGCATCTCAAAAATACGCCGTTTCACGGGCGATGTCAATGGAAAATCCACCGCGTCATTTTCATCCGCTCCCACGCATATAGAACGCGACTACAAACCGAACCGCGACCGGCAGGAAGCGCTACCCGAACGCAGAAAATTTAGCGCCAAGGCTAACAGTGACTCCGACCTCAACGCCACCATTGACCCTTCGTCGTGCGCGGGAGTGTCCGCCGCCGGCGCGGTCCACGTGTACAGCTCGTGCCGCTGGCATCCAGGCCGCTACCAGAGCAACAGCAATAGCAACCAATCATGAATTATTTCTCCCTTCACCACCAACCCTTTACACCCAGCGCCCATCCAACCCCGACGATCCTCACTGTATTCTGACGTTGGAAGCCAATGCCACAACACCCACAACCCAACGCCGTCACCGCAGCCAACCCAAAGCTCAGCCGAAGCGGCATGACGCATCGTAAAATTTGGTGCGTCACAACGTCGCAATCCAGCTCGCAACTCCTCAACGAATCAACCGCCTACAGAAATGTGCTCTCCAAACACAAAAGTCGCCGGATGCGCCGTAACACCACGCACACCCCGAGCGAACCCTTCCGCATCGCTATAATTGATGTATGTTGAAGCCCACGGAAAAGATCTGGCACAACGGCCGCTTTATCGCCTGGGATGATGCCAAGATCCACGTCCTCTCTCACGTCACCAGCTACGGCAGCTCTGTATTTGAGGGCATCCGCTGCTATGCTACCCCTTCCGGTCCCGCCATCTTCCGGGTGCGCGAACACATCCGCCGCCTGCTTGATTCCGCCAAGATTTACCGCATCGATCTGAAATATGAAACCGCGGAATTGGCTGACGCCATGGCCGAACTGGTGCGTATCAATCACATGGAATCCTGCTATTTCCGGCCCATCGTGCTGCGCGGCTATGGCGACGTCGGCGTACTTCCGAACAATCCCACTGAGGTTTATATCGCATGCTGGGAATGGGGCAAGTATCTCGGCGAAGAAGCTCTCGCCAAGGGCGTGGACGTATGTGTTTCCAGTTGGACCCGCATCGCCCCCAACACGCTTCCCGCGCTCGCCAAAGCCGGCGCCAATTACATGAACTCGCAACTAATTCGCATGGAAGCCCACACCAACGGTTATGCGGAAGGCATCGCGCTGGATGAATCCGGCTACGTCAGCGAAGGTTCCGGAGAAAATGTTTTCCTGGTGCGCGACGGCAAGATTATGACGCCGCCCCTGGGCGCTTCGGTATTGCCCGGCATCACCCGCGAGACGGTGATTGAGCTGGCTGCGTCGCTCGGTATTCCCGTTGTCGAAACCATCGTTCCGCGCGAGATGCTCTACATCGCCGACGAAGTCTTTTTCTCTGGAACAGCAGCCGAGATCACACCTATCCGTTCAGTCGATCGCATTGAAGTAGGCAAGGGCTCGCGCGGACCGGTCACCGAGAAACTTCAAAAAGCTTTCTTCGACATCGTGAGCGGACGCGTTCCGGATCGCTTCGGCTGGCTCACGCCAGTCGCGAAGAACGTGCCCGTGGGTGTCTAGTCCGCCTTGATACCGAGCCGCGACCGAAAGGGAGTCGGTGCCGTTCTCAGGGTCTGTCTGCTTGAACTACGATCCGCAAGTGCGATCCCAACGGCCACCTCCCCCGAGATTACCCGCCAGAATCGCACTCGCAGGGGATCTGTTCTGTTTTAGCAGGGCTGCAACGAAAATGCCATACATTTCTCGCATCCTCAAAAAGTTTTCAACAGTTTCCTTTTCTTGTGGAGTCTTGTGCTTAGGCGCCCGCGCCTGTGGGAAATCTGTGCATAAACCGGTGCCGCGATGATATGTAACGGCATCGATCCAGGAACCGGCGATGAACTCGAGATTCGCTTCTCTGATTTCATTGAAAGTGTTGACCCGCTCCTCAACCGGTCCAGCCCTCGATCTAGCGATGACATCTACGTTACGCCCGGCTGGATCGACCTCCAGGTGAATGGCTTCGCCGGTGTCGATTACAACACGCCCTCCGCTACCCAAGAGGAAATCGCCCGCTCCATTCGCGCCATATTACAAACTGGGGTCACTCGCTTCTATCCCACCGTGATTACCGGATCGCCGCAAGATATGTTGGGCGCATTCAGCAATCTTGCAAAGGCGAAAGAAGCCATGTGGGAAGGCGCCGCCATGGAAGCCTTCCACCTGGAGGGACCGTATATTTCACCCGACGACGGGCCACGCGGCGCGCATCCCGTGCGATGGGTTCGTTCACCGGATTTGGAAGAGTTCCAACGCTTCCAGGAAGCCGCTCGAGGCGATATCCGTTTAGTGACGCTTTCGCCCGAATGGCCGGCTGCCCCCCGCTTTATCGAAACTCTGGTGCGAGAGGGCATTGTAGTGAGCATCGGACACACCCGCGCTACATCCAACGAAATCGCCGCCGCCGTGAGCGCGGGCGCAACTCTTTCCACCCACCTCGGCAATGGCGCCCATGCCGTGCTGGCGCGCCATCCCAACTACATCTGGGACCAGCTAGCGGACGACCGCTTGGCCGCAAGTTTCATCGTGGATGGGATTCATCTCGCGCCCTCCTTCCTCAAAGTGGCCCTGCGCGCCAAAGGATTGGAACGCTCCCTATTGGTTACCGACGCAGTGATGCCGGCCGGTTGCGCTCCTGGGCACTACAAGCTGGGTGAAGTGGATGTGGAGTTGCACTCCGATGGAAGTGTGCGCCTGCTCGGAGGAACGCGGCTGGCCGGTTCGGCCCTGCGCATGGATCGCGCCCTTCAAAACGTGATGCAGATAGCGGGTCTGAATCTTCGCGAAGCCATTACGCTAGCCACTCGCAATCCAGCGCGCCTAGGCCGCATCGCCTCCCGCCAGCGCGGCCTGAACCCAGGCGAGCGAGCCGACCTCGTCCGCTTCCGCGTCCACCAGGCCACTGGGGCGATTGAGGTTTTAGAGACCTTTCTTGCGGGCCACCGGATTGGGGCCTCGGGGCTAGGGACTCGGGACTGAAAATCCAAAACGCCCACCAGCCCCCAGCCCCAAGTCACTAGTCCCGAGCGATCTTTTCCACCACCCGATAAAGCTCAGCCGGCTGAAACGGCTTGCTCAAGTAGGCATCCATGCCCGCCGCCAGGCACTGTTCCTGATCGTGCTTCATGGCGTGCGCGGTCAGCGCCAGGATGGGGATATGTTCCCGGGTCCCGCGCTCTCGTTCGCGAATAGCTTGCGTAGCCATCCAGCCATCCATCACCGGCATCTGCACATCCATCAGGACCACATCAAAGCGCCCTTGCTCCAATGCCTGCAATGCCTCGCGGCCGTTCGAGACGCTGGTGATGGTGTGCCCCCGCTTTTCAAGCAGCCGGGTGGCCAGCCTCTTATTCATAGCGTTGTCCTCAGCCAGCAGGATCGATAGGCGCCGCGAATTTTCAATCGTCTTCTCTTCCGGCGGGGGCGGTTCCTCCGAAGACGAACCCAGGGCGCGCAACATAGATTCTCTTAGTTCAGCCTTGGACACCGGCTTCACAACGTGGCAGGCGATTCCCAGCCTTCGACAGCGCGGAATGTCGCTCTGCAAATCCGAGGAACTCAACATCATGATCACCGGCCTGGTCAAATTCGGATGTTGGTTCATCCGGTCCGTCAGCATGAATCCGTCCATGCCGGGCATCAACGCATCCACGATTACCAACTGGAAAGGCCGTTTCTCTTCCTGAGCGTGTTGCCACAGGCTCACCGCTTCTGCTCCCGATTCGGCCAGCGTCACGTCCATCCGTTCCGCCGTCAGCATGCCGCTAAGAATGCGCCGGTTGGTCCGGTTATCATCCACCGCCAGCACTCTTAATCCCAAGAGAACCTCAGGCTTCGCTGGCTTTCGCTCGGTTTGCACTTCCGGAACCGGTTCGCACAAGATGGTGAAGTGGAACCGGCTGCCTTTGCCCGGCTCGCTCTCCACCCAGATTTTTCCGCGCATCAGTTCAGTCAGCTTTTTCGCAATTGCAAGCCCCAAGCCGGTGCCGCCGGAATTCCGAGTCATAGATCCGTCGGCCTGCGTGAAGGCCTCGAAAATCAATTGCATTTGCTCACCCCGGATGCCGATCCCAGTGTCTTCCACCACGAAGTGGAGCTCCAATTCCCGAACTCCCTGAGGCTTCTGTTCCACCCACAGCAGCACTTCGCCGCTCTCGGTGAACTTGACCGCGTTACCCAGCAGATTCACCAACACCTGACGCAACCGGTTGGCATCACCGATCACCCGGCCCGAAACTGCGGCATCGATTTCGAGCGCCAGCTCTAGGTTCTTCTGATGCGCCCGTAGCGCTACGCCTCGGGCCGTCTGTTCCAGCAATTCGCGCAGATCGAAAGACTCGTTATCGAGGTTCATTTTGCCCGCTTCAATCTTGGAGAAATCCAAAACGTCGTTAATCACCGTCAGCAGCGAATTGGCCGAGTCTCTGACGCCCTCCATGTATTCCTTCTGAACCGGGCTAACCGGAGTGTCGAGTGCCAACTCCGTCATGCCGATGATGCCATTCATGGGAGTGCGCAGTTCATGGCTCATGTTCGCCACAAATTCGCTTTTCAGGCGGCTGGCCTCCTGGGCTTGGTCCACCAGCCCCAATAAGTCGTTGCGGGAAGTTTCCAGCTGCGCCACCATGTCGTTGAACGCTTCCGAGAGGTCGTCTACTTCGTTCCAAGCTCCTAGCGGAGCCCTTTGTTTCAAGTCGCCTTGCGCTACCAACCGAGTGAAATTAATCAGCCGGACCAGCGGGTTGAACAGCCGCCGCAATTTCAAGTACTGCATGAACAGAACCAGGCATACACATACCAAGGGGGTCAAAATGATATCTCGCGTCAACTGCGCGAACAAAATCCGCTCCTTCTCGGTAGAAAAGCCGATACGTACCACACCCAGGGTCTTCGGTCGTGCACGGTCGCTCTCCCAATCGGCCAACCCGTCTGTGGATGATTGCCTAACTACGCGCGTGGCCTCGATCTTGGCGGGCAGAAGCTCCACTCTTGGGACGCTTGCGCCGCGGAAGCGCGCTGGGGCGAACCTTCCGGCCTGGGCCAGCGTTTCGCCGGTGTCGCTGACGATGGTTACGTACAGCACGTCTTCCCGGCTCGCCGCCGATTTGGCGGCCAACTGTAACGCGTCGCGGTCGCCGATCAACAGTGGGAACTCGCTCTCATTCGCCAGGAACTCCGCCACCGCCTGCGCGCGCAGCTCCAGCTGCTGGCCGAAGGTCGCGCGCTGCCGCCACAGCACCAACCCAATGCCGGCGGCAACCACCGACAATGCCACCAACAGATTTGCTAGCGAGGCCTGCGTCAGAAGACTCCGCCGCCGGGAAGCGGTGCGTGTCCGCGGGAGCCTCATTCGATCACCACGATTCCGGATTCCGAATCGTTCCTTCCGGGAATTCGAAGTCCCAGCAGCCGCGCTACGCGCGGATTGGCAGCCACCTTTAATTTGCGTAGCTTTTCGTTCAACGGCTGATTGGCGCCCGCCAGGTAGTTTCTGGCCAGCTCTCCGGTTTGTGATCCGACATCGAAATAATCCGGATACACTGCGGCTAGCGCACCGCTGCGAACGAAGCTTTCGGAAAACCCGATCACCGGCAAGCGGTTTTCGAGCGATGCCAGAATCAGCGGCCGGACCGTGGTGCTGTTGTAGAGCGTTCCGTCCGGCGGACACACTACGAAATCCACTTGCCCGCGCAATGAAAGAAATAGTTGCAGCAGCTTCTCCGGCCGCGGACAGTCCAAAACTTTCAAGGTCATTCCCGCGGCTTTCGCCTGGGCTATCAGTGTGGCTTGTGGGACGCTGTTCGCATCCGGGTTCCGGATGATTGCGGCCCGCGTCTTGCCCGGCAACACGCTGGTCATGCGAGCCAGAATGTCGCCGAGCGGTACATCCAACGCCACTGCGTCACTCGGAGCCCGCAGCCGGGTTCCGGCCAGATCGGACCGCAGAAGCATGGTGGCCAGTATCGGAGCGGTCCCGGATTGCGCGGCCGATTCGAAAGCGTGGTTGCCGACAGTGATCAGCAGCCGGATTTCCTTGTTGGCTAGATTCGCGGGCGGCCGTGACTGGGATTTCAGATCCACGACGACGGCCTTGACAGCCGGCCCCAATCCGCGTTGAATGCCCCGCACGGCTTCTTCGAATGCCTCCACGGCGGATGAGGTTACAATCACGACGGTGGCCTGCTCGATGCGAGCCGGGGTATCCAAGGCATCCGCGCGGCGATGCACAATATTCAACGCCATTACTACGGCGACGTAGACTCGCGCGCGCATGCTTCAAGGCTCGTTTCTGGGACGGTTCGTGGCGCCGCGCCCCGGTGCCGTATCCGCTTTCCGCTCCGGCGCCCAAGTAACGCGTACAAAGCAGCTCCGGCCGTCTTGCTGGATGCTTTTCATTTCCTGCACCCGGCCGGCGGGATCCCAATAGCGGTAGTTAAAGACGTTGCGAATGCCAAAGGCGAGTTCCATGTCGCCTGGCAGGCGGCCCGCGGCGGTGAAATTTGCCAGATAAACCGGGGAAATGTTGCTTCCGTTCAACGTTAACCGCTCGCTCAGATACTGAAGCCCTCCGCTCAATGACCAGCGCTGGCGCCACACTGGGGAATCGAGCAGGAGTTTTCCTACTCGCGCGGGTGAGTTTACGTTCACCACATCGCCTAGGGTTGCGGAGACTTTTTCCACCGACAAGCTTCCGGTCAGCTTGAAGCCCGATCCCAACTTCGCCAGTGCTTCCATTTCGAGGCCGTTGGCTGCGACCGGGTTCGTATTCTGATATTGCTGGAGCGTGCCTTTGATCCGTACTGCTTGGATCAAATCGCTAATCCGGTAGTGGTAAATGTTGGCTTGTAACTCAAATCTCTTGTTTAGGTGCTTCTCAATGACCGCCTCCAAAGTTTCCATTCGCTCAGGCCCCAGCCCGGGATTGGGAATCTGCGAGAAGCCCTCTCCATAAAACTGCTCGAATGGAGTCGGGTTGCGGAACGAGCGGCCATAGAGCAGCTTCACAGCGCTGGTTTCAGAAGGTTGGTAGATTAGCGCGACACGCGGCGTAAGCTCGAGTGCATGATTCCTGGAACCGTCGGCACGTCCTCCCAGATACAATGTCCAGCGCCGCAAAAACTTCCATTCGTCCTGGAAGAATACTGCCAACGACCGGTCCGGATGGTTTACGTTCGCCAAAAGCAGATAAAACGGCGACACATTCAGGGCCTCTATTTGCGCCCGCAAGTCCCAGTTCGCCTGGGTTCCGACGGTCAGGAATCCGATAATTGGCACTCGGAACCGGTAAGTGAGCTCGGTTCCCATCCAATCGCCTTTGGCGACATTCCGGCCGTCCGCGATTCCTAGGGGACTCGCGAAATCCAGCCGGGCCTGAAACCGGTCCTCATCGTAGTAAACTCGCCAGCGGAGCTGGCCTTCCAGCCCGATACTCCGCTGATAGCTGGCCTCTACAAAATCGCGGCCGCCAAATACCTGGTCGCCGCCGTCATCGAATACTGTGCCGAACCACGCAGTGGGAACGGCCTTCTCCCGATTGTTGAAGTAGGCTGTAAAACTCCAGTTGTTCCAGATCAAGTTTGCAAACGCGTGATAGCCGCGTTCTCCGTCCATGTTCACGGCCAAACCATGATTGGTCTGGGGTGTGTCAAACGCGGGGAAAAACAACGGCGACTGGCCGCTGCTGTTGAAGCTGGAGCCCGAGATCAGCAGATTCGCGCCGTGACCGAGATATTGCGATCCCGACACCTGCGCTTTATGTTCACCGAAACTATCCAGCTCCGCCGATACGCGCAGCGGCTGGTACTCCACCGGCGACTTGGTAACGATGTTGATGGTTGCGAACATTCCGCTGGTTCCATACAGAGCCGATGACGGGCCGCGCACAATCTCGATGCGTTTGATAAGATCCAGATCCAACCCGAAGTCCGCACCGAAGTTCGCCAAGCCATACACGTTGTCGGTGAGCGAATGGCTATTGATCATGACAAGGAAACGATCGTTCGAATCGCCCGGCAAAGAGAACCCGCGTACGCCGACGTAGTGGTAGGCTCGGTCATATGTAACGTACATGCCGCGCACATCGGCCAGCACATCGGCCAGGGTTCGATAGCCCCGCACGCGGATTTCTTCGTCGGTGATGACCGTCACACTGGCCGGCGCCTCGAGCAGCGTCTGCGCGTGCAAGGATGCCGCTTCCACAACCGGAAGCGCTTCAAACAAGACAGACTCGGCCTTGGCACCCGAGCCGGCGGTCCCCTTTTCCGGCGGGATGTCCTGAGCGGCGCCGGCCGCGGTCAACAGACAGAAAACCAGCCCACCATGGACACCGCGCGCAAGACGGTTCATGTCTTGCTCATCGGCCTGAAAGGACTAAGTTTGAGGGGCTAGCGCAAAGACGTGGCCGAGCTTGGTCCGCCCTTCACCGTCACGAAGCCTCCCGGTGGGGACGCATTTCCGCCGATCGTAATTACGAGCGATTGGTCTCCATCGGGAACCTGATTGGGTACTCGCAGGTTGACCTGATAGAGTCCGGCGTTCCCGGTAACGCCCACGTACAGAATATCGGAGGCTGCCAGTTTCACTCCACCAAAAGTAATACTGACTGGCGCCGTCACCTGGGCTGCTCCGCTGGGCAATTCTCCAGGACCATAAGACGGAGCCGTCGCACCGAAGCCGGTGGCAAAGAGGGTAAGCAAATCGCCACGTTGCGCCGGCGTAAAGGCGCCGCCTGCTAGCCCAGGGGCTCCCACGGCCGCATGTGTAACGGCGTCGATGGCGGCGATCGGATTTTTTCCGCTGGCAGTGTGTACGTAATAGAAAAACTCGGGCGCAGTGGCTTGGATGGTGACCATCTCGGCGTTGCTGGTTTGAGCTTGCGGCGTGCCGCATTGTGTGATCACTTGCACCGGAGTCTGGCCCGGCGGAAGTTGGGGCACCTGGACATTGAGCTGGCCGGGATACACCCCCAAAATCGGCGCCAGTTGGGTTCCAAATACGGCGCAAGCCCCCGCCAAGCTGGTCGGAATTTTGCCGTTCACGAGATCCTGCTGGCCCACTTGCCGGGCCGTACCGGGGGGCGCGAACTTATCGCCGAAAATTGTTGCGATCGCGTTGGGAGCGACCGTGGTGAGCGGCGGAGCACTCAAGCCACCACTAACGATGCCGGCGGAAGAAATCACGGGAGCAGTCGGTGAAACCGCTGGATTCGCCGTCAATGAGAACGATACATCCGAAACTCCGTTGGTGGAAGCGGCGATCGTGAAACTTCCGGCGGTCATGCCGAGCAGGACATTTGCGGTAACCGTTCCATCATTCCGCGTAATAGCGGGCGATGGATTCACGGTTGCGGCGCCTGCCGGGTTCACAGTGAAGTTGACCGTCACTCCCGGAATTCCCGCGCCACCCGCGGCCGCGACTTTTATAACCAGGGGATCACCCAAAGCGGTCCCGACCGTTCCACTTTGTTTGTCACCGGCTACGATACTGATACTGGCTGGTGCGATCACCAGCGGGGTCAGCTTACGGACTCGATCATTAGACGAATCCGTCACGTAGACATTTCCAGAGGCGTCCACGGCGACTCTCCGGGGGTCCAGTTGCGCGCCCACGGCGGGTCCAGCGTCACCGGTGCTGGGCTTTGAAATTCCGGGAGCACCTGCAATGGTGGTAATGAGTCCGGTGGAAGTTACGCGTCGCACCACGGAGTTGCCTTGGTCCGCGATATAGAGATTATCCGCGCCATCCACGGCCACGCCAGTGGGAAAAGCGATTCCTGCCGCGGCCGCGGGTCCACCGTCGCCCGCGTAACCCGCGATGCCGGTTCCGGCGACCGTGGTGATGGTTCCGTCCAATGCAATCTTGCGGACCCGGCTATTCAAAAGGTCGGCTATGTAGAGATTGCCTTGGCTGTCTATTGCGATATCGAATGGATCGATCCCCGCGTTGAGCGCGGAGCCATTGTCGCCGGAGTAAATAGGTCTGCCGTTGCCGGCGATGGTAGAGACGACGCCAGAAGACATTGTGACTTTGCGGATTCTGCTATTCGTCTCATCGGTGAAGTAGACGTTGCCGGCGCCGTCCACCGCGACGCCCGTGGGATTTGCAATCATGGCGCTAGTGGCAGGCCCGCCATCGCCGCTGTATCCGCTTTGGGAATCGCCGGCAACAATGGAAGTGCTGCCGGTCTTGTTGATCTCCAGCACCAGCGGTTCATCGTCCGTCACATAGAAGTTTCCGGACGCGTCAACTGCCACGGCCGAGGGAGTTCCCATCAATTGGCCGAAAGTGTTAATGCTCCCGCCTAAACTGAAGCGCCGCGCGATGGAGTTGCCGGTATCGGCGACTACCAGGTTGTTGGCCGAGTCCACGGCCAGCCCTTGCGGGAAGTTGAGAAATGCGGAGGTAGCGGGGCCGCCATCGCCGTCGCTAGTTCCAGCGACCGTCGAAATTGTATTACCGGCAATTTTCCGGACCCGGCGGTTTGCGAAGTCTGCCACGTAAATATCGTTGCCGCCGTCGAGAGCCAGGCCCGCGGGGCCGTCTAATTCCGCCAGCAGGGGCGTGCCACCATCGCCCTGGAAACCTGCGTTGCCGTTCCCGGCAACCGAATGAATGAGCATAGTAGTGAGATCCACCACGCGAACCGCGTTGAGTGTTACGTCCGAAATATAGAGATTATTTCCGGAACTATCCAGCGCGAGACCTTGCGGCGACATCACTGCTTGCAAGGCGGGAATGAAATCGTCTATGAAACCGAATGGCCCGCTGCCGGCGACTGGATGGATGAGGCCGGCGGGATCGATCATTCGGACGTACCCGTTAAAAAAATCGGCCAGGTACAGATCCCCCTTGGCGTCACAGACCATAGCGGGCACTTGGCTAATGGTTGCAAGGTTGGCCGGACCATTGTCACCTCCATAGGCTGGGCGACCCTGACCGGCGATGGTAGTAATGATTCCATTCGTGTCTACTTTGCGAATATAAAAATCGGTGGTTGAAATGAAAAGATTTCCTTGCGTATCTACCGCAACGGCGAGCGGATCCACTTGTGCTTGGATAGCCGGTCCGTTATCTCCCAAAATGCCTGGCGCGCCATTGCCGGCAACGGTGTGGATAGTGCCGTCGGGAGAAATCACCCGCACTCTGGAGTTGCCCACATCCGCGACATAAAGATTGCCGGCTGCGTCGAACGCGAGTGCGGATGGAAAATTTAGTTGCGCATTCGTGGCTTTAATCCGGTCGCCGTTGTAGCCAGGCGCTCCAGTGCCGGCATAAGTGCTGATAATTCCCGATGCATCCACCTTCCTAATGCGGTTGTCGGTGGCATCCGCGACGTACAAGTTGCCGCTGCTATCCACCGCGACCGCGCCCGGACTGCGCAGGGGCACGGTGTTGGCGTTGTGGCCGTCCAGCAATCGATCGGTCCCCGCGACGGTCGAGATGGTATAAGGTTGGGACCAAACGGCGAAGCTGAAGGAGAAAAAGAGGAAGATCGAGCCGAGTAACGTTCGATTGCACATATAAAGAGCATCATTTTAGCACGGCTGCAGATTACAAGAACTTGATAACAGCAACGTCAGCGGATCAATCAGGAAATTCCGAGCGCCTTAGCTGCCTGCTTGGCGCTGGCTTGCGGCAGAAACACTACCGCGCCATAACGGCCTTTTCCAGCACAGATGGCCTGTACCGCCCCCACATTAATGCCGGCATTGGCTAGTTTCGAGAGCGTGTCTGCCACGGCGCCTGGATAATCCTCGCCATTCACGAAAAACGCTGTCTGCTTTGCGCTTATCTGCAGCCCTGCCTTCTTGGCGGTCTTCGGAAAGGCGGCGCCGCGCGGTGCAATCATTTCCAGCTGGGCTATTCCACTTCCCGATGGATATGCCCAGAGAGCAATCAAGTTTATGCCGGCATCCCTTAGCGCACCCAGCACGCGTGCGCCTTCGCCCATCTGGTTTGGGATGGCAGCGGAATAGTGTTCAACCTTTGTGACCGTTTGTTGCATTTGGGCTCCTTGACCTTTGTAAAAGCACCGACTCCCTTACGGTCGCGGTTCGGTAACGTTCTCTAAACATGCCACGTTCTTTCTCAACCGCGAGCGTAATCGACCTTCTTACGTTACGGCGTTCGGTAATGCCTCTAACGCGGCGGCCATGCGTGCAGTAATCGCCGTATCAAAACCAATTGACCAATGTGATAGGCGTTGTGGTCCGCCACCAGCAGCGCTTCCCGGAGCAGCGTTTGTCCCTGGCCGTGCGGTATGGGCCGAAGCAGGTCGCTCTTTTTGCTGAGAACCAATTTGCGCATCGCTTCCAGATCCGCGCGAGTCTGCTTTATACTTTTGTTCCACGCAGCGGCGCTGGGCGGGGCTTGGGTTTTCGGCCAATATCCCTCCGGCCATGCGGGCGAAACATGTTTCGGATTCCGGCTGAATCCCAGGATGTCCCACTGGGCAATGCGGATGTGTTCCAACAATTGCCAGACAGTATATTCGGAGCCCTTGGGCTTGACGCCACGGAATTTGGGCGGGAGTCCTTTGAGAGCGCTTTCCAGATTCACGTGCGCGTGGCCGCCGGCGAGAAGATCCACCAGGTGGCGGCGGAGTGCGTCGATTTCTTGCATAGCCTAATTATTTTATCGTGCGGAAAACAGAGCGGGTTGGCAGACGATAGCAAGAACGTCGGGTCTGTGCAGAACCAAGCGGAATTATCATAAGCTTATCCATGGTCGCTCAGAACGTGGATCGCGCGGGAAGAAACGCCATCCGCGCCGACGCGGAAACTGGGAAGAGGCACACGATGAACATGCTGTTATGGGTGCTGCAGATCCTCGCCGCGCTGCTCTACGGAGCGTCGGGCGTCATGAAGGTCTTCATGTTCGACAAGGTAAGCAAGGATGTCCCGTCCTTTGGTGCGTTGCCGCGGGAAGCCTGGATGGCCCTCGGCATCCTCGAACTCGTCTGCACGGTCGGGTTGATCGTCCCCGCCACCCTCCACTGGCATCCGGCGCTCACGGTGGTGGCTGCCACGGTCCTGATGCTCGAGAGCCTTGTGTTCGTCTGGGTGCACGCCAAGTACGGCGAGATCACGACCATCGTCTTAAGCGGCGTGCTGGGTCTCCTCATGGCGTTTATCGCGTACGGACGGATGGTCCTGAAGCCGATCTACTGAACGGCGGGCCGTCTCACAAAGGGTCCTTTGTGGGGCACGACATGCTTCCATAAATCTCTGTTTTTGACCGGCGTTAAGGCCAACACACAGAGTAATGATACGCGCCAGAGCCGATCGGAATTGCGCGGGTGATGGAATCGGTTTTCCCGCTTACGAGATTTTCTTGTCCACAACCGGACGAGGTAACCGCTGATTCAGACGGCCAATGCATTGAAACGAAAAAAAAAGAGTCTTGGCACGATACTTGCCAAGCGAAGACGTTGGAGGATTCTTAATGTTCCGATCCATCGCTCGCGTCGTGATTCCGGTTGGCATGCTATCTGTTTCCGTCTTAGCGTCCCTGGCCAACGCCCAAATCTCGCCGGACCTGCCCAATCCGATCGCGGCGCCGAATCCGCTGACGGCGACGATATCCATTTTTCGGAGCAATATGCAGGACAAGATCACGAAGGCGGCGGACGCGATGCCAGAGTCCAAATACAGCTACCGGCCAACGAAGGACGTTCGCTCGTTTGCCGAGCTCCTGGATCACGTGGCGGATATATCCTACATATTGTGTTCAAACGCCAAGGGTGAAGCGACCCCCGCCATGGCTAACGCCGCGGGTTCGAAGACCAAGATGAAGGCCCGCCTCAAAGGCGCGTTCGATTACCGCGACGGCGTGTACTCCGGGTTTACCGATGCGCACCTCAATGACCCGGCGGACTTCTTTGGCTTCAAGACGAACAAGATGTTCGTCTTAACGCAACTCGCAAATCATGATGCCTTGCATTACGGCAATCTCGCCACGTATCTGCGCCTCAATGGCCTCGCGCCGTCCGGGGGCTGGTTTTGATGGCCCAGCGGCGCCCGCGTCCCCATGCAGTCGATTGAGATCGACCCGAGCTGAATCGCTTTGTTCCCGACGAAGCCGCCGAACTGTATCCCGAGTTCGCCAACCAAGTCTCGCCCGTCATCGCACGTGCGCTTGCGCAGGGACTCGCGTGGCAACTTGTGTGGAAGCGTGCATCGCCAGCCGAGCAATATCAATGACTCTAGGATTCCGCCCTGTGCACGCGATGGCAAAAGGCTTAGCCGAATGACGCGAGTGCTTGCTGTATCCAGTGCCAGACACCGGGTTGCGTTGCGGCGGGGGCGAGTAGGCTTCCGATCACGCCTTTCACTGCGCTCCCGACTGTTGGAGGGGAGAATGAAGGGCCGTGCCAATATTGACGAATGTGATAGGTGACATTGAAAGTTGAAAGCGTCTGCCCCACTCTACAGATTGGCCGGCTTCGCTGTGCACTTGCCCTGCAGAGAGCGAATCCATTCGCGGATCAGGGCCACGCCTTCGCGATGGATCACAGTGCGGCCTAGCTCGGGCATCATTACTTTGGGAAG
>DASYNU010000225.1:0-60085 GCA_036008345.1 Bryobacteraceae bacterium | reverse complement strand
TACAGTACGTACATGCCAGATTGCAGCGTCGGATGGGAATGATATGCGCCATCACGGGATGGTCGGTAGACGCAACTCCCTTGAAGATCATTCGCAATTCCCGGGCGCGCCGGTTCAGGGCCCGGATGTCTCTCTGAAACTTGAATCCAAGTTTGGGCATGGGCACTTGACTTATTTCCTATTGAATCATACTCATCGCGGGATTGCATCATATCCGGAGCAAACGGGGAGCCTGGACAGTTCAACGGTGCTATGGAGCAGGGAGGGGAAAAAGCCGCTTTCTCGTTTCTCGTTTCTCGTTGGGTGCGATCGTGCCTAACGAGACACGAGAAACGAGAAACGGGCTTTTCGTGTAACCCGTCTGGCCCTGAAAGACACCAATGAATAGCGGCATGTTATTCTTAAGCCAGTTCTGGCTTCTGTCGATGCGTTACCGGACGGCTTTCGCTACGTCATCTAATGCAGTGAGTTACTGAGGAGCCGGAGAGTCCACCATTCCGATGTTCGAGTTCCTTTTCAAATATCCACGCACCGTATTCGCCAAAGGAACGTTTGTATTGTTGGCCCAGTGGCCGCTCTGGCTGCTCATCCTGGCATTACTTCTGGCAGCCGGCGGACTTGGCTGGGTGATCTGGAGCCGGCGTAGCGCCATCGCTCCTTCTATGCGCGGAGTCCGAACGGCGGTGGTGTGGATGCTGGAAACAGTGTTGGTCTGCCTTTTGCTCTTCCTGCTTTGGCAACCCGCCGTCAGCGTGGCCACTCTCCGGCCTCAGCAAAACATCGTGGCCTTGGTCATTGACGACAGCCGCAGCATGGCGACGACGGAGGACGGTCAATCCCGCAAAGATCAGATTATTAAGACGCTTAATAGCGGCCTTATGAATAGCTTGCGGTCTAAATTTCAAGTTCGACTTTATCGTTTGGGCGAGCATGTAGAGCGAATCGAGAAGCTGGACCAGTTGAATGCCACAGCTCCTGCAACTCACATCGGCGAGAACTTGAAAGAGGTGCTGGCGGATTCGGCGACGCTACCCATTGGCGCTGTGGTTCTCATGAGCGACGGCTCGGACAACACCGGCGGAATCGATCTGGATACGATTTCTGAAATCAAGCGCCAGCGGATTCCGATTCACACCGTAGGATTTGGGCGGGAGCAGATGGCGCGGGATGTGGAGGTGACCGACGTCCAGTTGCCCGCGCGTTCGCTTGCAAAATCCCGGCTGGAGGCGCAGGTTAGCTTCCACCAGCGCGGATTCGGTGGCGGGAAGGGACATTTGGTGGTTCGCGAAAGCGGCGGCAAAGTTCTGGCCGCGCGCGATGTGACTTTTAAGGGAGATGGCGCCGCGCAGACCGAGGCGGTTTTGTTCAACGCGGGCGATCCCGGAGTAAAGAATCTGGATTTTGCTATCGAGACGCTGCCCAGCGAAGAGAATCCAAACAACAACAAGCAGACTCGGGTGCTGAATGTGGACGCTGCCAAGCCACGCATCCTCTATATGGAAGGCGAACCGCGCTGGGATTACAAATTTCTGCGGCGCGCGGTGGAGGACGACAAGAACATTGAGGTGGACGGCGTCTTGCGGACCACTCAGAACAAGGTTTACGCGCAGTTCGCGCCCGATTCCGGCGTCGATTTCTTGAAGTCGGGTTTCCCCACCAAAGTGGAAGACTTGTTTGGGTTTCAAGGTTTGATCCTGGGCAGCGTGGAAGTGAATTATTTCACCCCGGCGCAGCAGGAGCTGATCCACCAATTTGTGGACCGCCGGGGCGGGGGACTGCTGTTCCTGGGCGGGCCCGCTTCGCTCGCCGATGGCGGCTACGACAAAGCTCCTTTTGCCGATTTGCTTCCCGTTCGCCTGCCGAATCACAAGAATACCTTCCATCGCGAGTCCGCCAGTCCGGAGTTGACCCCGGCCGGCCGCGACAGCCTGATCTGCCGAATCGATGAGAATCCCGATTCAAACGTCGCCCGTTGGAAGAAGCTGCCGTACCTGATGAATTTTCAGGAAGCCGGCAATCCCAAACCGGGCGCGCTGGTGCTGGCGGAAATGACCGCCTCCGGTCATAAGCTGCCCTTGCTGATCACCGAGAAATACGGTCGCGGCCGCACGGCTGTTTTCGCCACCGGCGGGGATTGGCGCTGGCAGATGCTGCAACCGGTGGAAGACATGAGCCACGAGATTTTCTGGCGCCAGTTCCTGCGCTGGCTGGTTTCTGATACACCGAACCGCGTGGTGGCATCCACGCCGAGGTCGATTCTTTTCGATGACGGACGAGTAAAGTTGCGCGCCGAGGTTCGAGACACTACTTACCTCCCCACCAGCGATGCGCAAGTGGAAGCGCGTATTCTCGACCCCGACGGATCCGCGCAAACCGTGGATCTGCATCCCGATCCAATTGAACAAGGCGTATACACGGCCGATTGGGATGCCGGCCGAGCTGGATCCTATATGGCCGAGATCACGGCACGGCGCGGACAACAGGAATTAGGTCGCGACGTAGTCACGCTGCGCCGTGAAAATGGCGTAGCCGAGAACTTCCATCTGGAGCAAAATCGCGAATTGTTGGAAAAGCTCTCATCAGAAACAGGCGGCCGATACTATCGTCCCAATGAAGCCAGCCGGTTGGGTGAAGACATTTCTTATTCCGATGCCGGCATCACGGTGCGAGAGACTAAAGATCTTTGGGACATGCCGATTGTGTTCTTCCTGGCATTGCTGTTGTGCTGCACCGAATGGTTGCTGCGGCGCCGCTGGGGAGTGGTATGAGAACGCCTCTTTTGCTACTGCTGGGTGCAGCACTTTTGCCCGGCGCGACTTTCTACGTAACCGTAGCGGGATTAGGCGGCGAACCGGAATACGAGCAGCGATTTGCCGCTCAGGCGCAGGAGATCGACAAACTGATCCGCGCGGGAAATCCGGACGCCAAGGTGCAAACGCTGTTTGGTCACCAGGCCACTAAAGCACAGGTACAAAGCGTGCTGGCGGCGATCGCGAGGGATGCCAAACCCGCCGATGCATTCGTGCTGATGCTGATCGGCCACGGCAGCTTTGACGGTATCGATTACAAAATCAACTTACCGGGCCCCGATCTTTCCGCCGTCGAACTTGCTGCGCTGCTGGAGCGCATTCCGGCCAGCCGTCAATTGGTAGTGAACATGACCAGCTCGAGCGGCGGCTCACGTGCGGCGCTCGAAAAACCGAATCGCGCCGTCATAACTGCCACTAAGAGCGGATCGGAAAAGAACGCCACCATCTTCGCGCGCTACTGGGTAGAAGCCCTGCGGGACCCGGCGGCCGATACCGACAAGAACGAGACGGTTTCGGCACTCGAGGCATTCATCTACGCGGAGCAGAAAACATCGCAATTCTACGAAACGCAAAAGCGCCTGGCTACCGAGCATCCCATGCTTGAAGACACCGGCCAATCCGATGGCACGCGCAAACCGTCGCCCGAAAACGGGGAGGGGAGGGTAGCATCCCAGATCGCGATGTTGCACATTGGTGCAACCCAAGCCGCCGCAAACACGCCCGAAAAGAAAGCACTGCTAGCCCACCGCGAAGAGTTGGAACAACAAATCGACGCGTTGAAGTATCAAAAAGCCGCCACGCCCCCCGACGAGTACAAAAAGCAACTTGAAGCCCTGCTCCTAGAACTAGCGAAAACCCAGGCGGAGCTCGACAAGTGAAAAAGAATACGGTGACAGGATACTCAATTCCCAATTTCCGGATACGTCTGGCCAGTGAGGCTCTCACGAGGAAATTGGGAAATGAGTATCCTGTCACCGTATTCTTTCTTCTCTGCGGCCTAATGACTTTACCTCTCGCGGCCCAGAAGCTCGACGACTGCCGCACCCTCAGCCACCATGGCAAGCTACCCGAAGCCCGTACCTGCTTCGCCCGCCTAGCTTCAAGCGCCGATCCATACCTGCGCGCCGAGGGCCTGTGGGGACTGGAACAATTTCAAGAAGCCAACGAACAATTTCGCGAAGCACTGAAGCAACATCCCAAGAGCGTGGAGATCCGTGACCGCTGGGGCCGCCTCTTTCTGGAACGCTTCAACAAGGACGAAGCCAAGGGGCTGTTCGAAGAGGCTCTGGAAATTAAAGAAAACGACGCTGGCGCGAGCCTGGGCCTGGCGCTGGTCGCCGCGGAAGGCTACGGGAGCGCAGCCATCCATTTCGCCACCCGCGCCGCCGAACTGGATCCGAAAATGGCGGAAGCGCATGAGCTGCTGGCCTACCTGGCGCTCGAAGACAACACGCCGGATCGCGCCACGAAAGAGGCCGATAACGCGTTGGCCATTGATCCGGAATCGCTGGACGCCATGGCGATTCACGCCAGCATGGATTGGCTGGACGACAAGAAAGACTCGCCCTGGATGGATCGCATTCTGAAAATCAATCCGGTTTACGGCGAAGGCTATTCCACGGCCGGCCATTTCTTCGTCTTGAATCGCCGCTACCGCGAAGGCATAACGCTCTATCGCAAGGCGCTGGAGTTGAATCCGCGCCTGTGGGAAGCTCGCGCGCAATTGGGAATCCAACTGATGCGGCTCGGCGAGGAGCAGGAAGCCAGGCAACAACTCGAACAATGCTACCAGGCCGGCTACAAGAACGCGGAAACCGTGAACACGCTCCGATTGATGGATAGCTACAAGAACTTCGCTACCTTCGAAACCAGCAACACTATTCTCAAGCTCAACAAGAAGGAAGCCGATCTGCTACGTCCTTATATCGAAGCTGAGCTCAGGCGTGCCATCGCAACCTATGAGAAGAAATATCAACTAAAACTGAAAGGGCCGGTGCAGCTCGAGGTTTATCCGGACCACGAGGATTTTGCGGTACGCACCATGGGCATGCCGGGCCTGGGAGCCTTGGGCGTGACGTTCGGTTCCGTGGTCGCAATGGACAGCCCTTCCGGGCGCCCGCCTGGAACTTTTCATTGGGCCAGCACCATGTGGCATGAGCTGAGCCACGTGTTCGTACTCCAAGCTACCAATCATCGCGTCCCGCGCTGGTTCACCGAAGGCTTGGCCGTCTATGAAGAAACCGCCGCCTCGCCGGACTGGGGCGATCGCCTGGATCCGGAAGTCGTGGCAGCCATCCATTCGAAGAAACTGCTGCCTGTGGCCGAGCTCGATCGCGGCTTTATTCGCCCCAGCTATCCTGCGCAAGTTGTCGTCTCGTATTATCAAGCCGGCAAGATCTGCAGCTTCATTGCCGAGAAGTGGAGCTACGGGAAACTTTTGGACATGATCCATTCCTACGCGAAGCTCGAATCCACCCCCGACGCGATCCACAACAATCTCGGGATGTCCACCGAAGAGTTCGACAAACAATTCCTCGGGTGGATCGACGCGCAGACCAAAAATACGGTGGACCACTTCGACGAATGGAAAAAACAGTTGAAGACCACCGTGGAGGATCTGCGCGCCAAGAAGTATGACGACGTGATCCGCGAAGGCGCGGCCATTCGAGATTTTTATCCTGACTATGTCGAGCCGGGCAGCGTCTATGAATTGATGGCGGACGCGTACGAAGCGAAAGGCGACAAACCGGCGGCGCGCAAGGAACTGGAAAAATACAGTGAGGAGGGCGGCCGCAGCCCGCTCCTGATCAAGCGGTTGGCTACCTATCAAGAGGAGGCGGGCGATCCTAAGAAGGCGGCGGCCACGCTGGATCGTCTAAACTACATTTATCCCGAGGATCCGGAATTGCACAAGCGATTGGGCGACTTGTGGCTCGCGCAGAATAATCTGCCAGGCGCGATTCGCGAATACCAGGCCGTACTCGCCACTAAGCCGCTGGATCAAGCTGGGGCGCATTTCGAATTGGCTAACGCGTTGCGCAAGGCCAACCGGATTGACGACGCGCGCGATCAGGTGCTGCAGTCTCTTGAAGCGGCTCCGGGCTACAAGCCGGCGCAAAGATTACTTTTAGAAATCTCAAAATAAAATGTCCACTCTAAGCACAAGCATTGCCGGCTCGGCGGAACTCAAGGAACGGATTGACCGTTTCCAGGAAGTCCGCAACCGCATCGTGCGGGAAGTCCACAAAGCGATCGTCGGACAGGAAGAAGTGATCGAGCAGGTGCTGATTTCGCTCTTCGTGGGCGGCCACTGCCTCATCACGGGCTTGCCAGGAACGGCCAAGACGTTGCTGGTTCGCACGCTGGCCCAGACGCTCGGCCTGGTTTTCAAGCGCATCCAATTTACGCCGGATCTGATGCCGTCCGACATCACCGGTACCGACATCATTGAAGAGGACACTACCACTGGCCATCGCACCTGGACGTTTGTTCCCGGCCCGATATTTTCGAATGTCCTGCTGGCGGATGAAATCAACCGCACGCCTCCAAAGACTCAATCTGCACTGCTCGAAGCCATGCAGGAGCTGTCCTGTACGGTGCGCGGCCATCAATACAAAATCAATGCGCCGTTCTTTGTTCTCGCTACGCAGAATCCCATCGAGCTGGAAGGAACCTATCCGCTGCCCGAAGCGCAGTTGGACCGCTTCCTGTTCAACACCATCCTTGATTATTTGTCAGCCGAAGACGAAGTGAAGGTAGTGGATCTCACTACTACAACAGCCGTTGCTCAGGTGGATACGGTGACCAACCCGGAAGAGATTCTGGATTTCCAGCAGTTAGTCCGCATGGTTCCGATCGCTGATTCGGTCGCCCGCTACGCAGTGGAACTGGTTCGCGCCACGCGCCCCAACGACGCGAGCGCCCCGGATTTCGTAAAGAACTACGTAAACTTCGGCGCCAGCGTCCGCGCCGCGCAGTTCGTGGTCCTGGCATCCAAAGCGCGCTCCCTGATGCGCAACCGCTATCACGTAACATACGAAGACATCCGCGCGCTAGCCGCCCCGATCCTGCGCCATCGCATTCTTTTGAATTTCCACGCCGAATCGGAGCGGCTGGATTCCGACGCGATCCTGAAGCGGCTCTTGGAGTGGAAGCCGGAGCCGAAATGAAAGCCGTTTCTCGTTTCTCGTTTCTCGTTGGGGGCCTGCTCCGTTACCGAACCGCGACCGTAAGGGAGACGGAATCGTTCAGCCAAGAACAGAGAGCAGCAACCAGCGAACAGCGTTCACAACGAGAAACCAGAAACGAGAAACGAGAAACGGGTTTTTGATGCACCCCCGCACTCCAACCCGCTTCATCAACCCTGCCTTGCTCGCCGAAATATCGAGCCTGGATCTGGTTGCGAAAACGGTGGTGGATGGATTCGTGGCCGGGTTGCATCGCTCTCCCGATTTTGGATTCAGCCAGGAGTTTGCAGAATACCGCGCCTACTCGCCCGGTGACGATCTGCGGCACGTAGACTGGAACGTTTACGCTCGCACCGAGCGTGCCTATCTGAAGCGCTATCGAGGAGAAACCAACAGCCAGCTCACTTTGATGGTGGATTCAAGCGCGTCCATGGGATATTCGTCGCATGGAATCACCAAGCTGGATTACGCGCGTTTCCTCGCGGTTTCACTCGCGTATCTGGCGAATCAGCAGCGCGATGCCGCGGGCGTGATTGTTTTTGACGACGATGTCCGCAATTACGTGCAGCCCTCCACGCGCCAAGGCCAGTTTATGCGCGTGGCACATGCTGTGGAAAAAGCCGAGCTTGGAACCCGAACTGATTTCGCCAAGCCGTTCATCCATTTCCAGCAGTTCCATCGGCGCCGCGGCATTGTTGTTGTGCTTTCGGATTTCTATCAGCAGCCGCAAACGGTGATCGATACCATTGCTCCGCTGCGTTTCCACGGCAACGATCTGGTGCTGTTCCACGTCCTCGATCCCGAGGAGCTTCGCCCGACGCTGAAGGAGCCGGTTCTGCTGGTGGACATGGAAACCAAAGATGCGCTGGATGTCTCGCCGGAATACGCGCGCGAAGAATATGGGCCGAAGATCGACGCTCACGTGGATGCACTCAAGAAAAAAGCGCGGGCTCACAATATCGACTATTTCCTGCTTCGTACGGACCGGCCGTTGGATGATGCTATGCGCGAGTATTTCCTGATTCGCAAAGGGAGATTGTAGGTGGGGTTTCTCGCTCCATGGTTTCTCGCGGGATTGGCAGCCATCGGGCTGCCCTTATGGATTCATCTACTGCGCCAGTACCGCAGCACGCCGCATCCCTTCAGCTCCCTAATGTTCTTCGAGCGTCGCACCCAAAGCTCCATCAAGCATCGCCGGCTGCGCTATCTCCTGCTGCTTTCGCTACGCGTGGCCCTGCTGCTTTTGTTGGCACTTGCGTTCGCCAATCCGTTCGTTACGCGATCGGCGGCCAACTCGAGTTCTCACAAAATGCTGCTCATCGCCGTGGACAACTCCTTCAGTATGCGCTATGGCGATCATTTGGCCCGCGCAAAACGGGAAGCTCTGAACGCCGTTTCAAATCTCAACGCCGGCGAGCGCGGCCAGGTGCTGGAAGTAGGCTCGCACATTCGCATGCTCACGCAGCCGGTGGAGGAGGCGGATCAACTCAAGGCCGCCATTCAATCCATTCAGCCGTCGGACGAACGCAGTTCCTATGGCGAATTGGCGCGGACACTGCGGACCATTGCTCAATCCTCGCGCGTGCCGCTCGAAGTTCACTTCATAAGCGACATGCAAAAATCATCGCTGCCTCCCTCCTTCGCCGATTTGCGGCTGGGCGGCGATACGAATCTCATCTTTCATTCCGTCGCCGACGCCCACGAGCCTAACTGGCTGGTAGAGAGTGTAACGGCGCCGGGTAAGATCTACGATCCGAAAAAAGTGCACGTACAAGCTGTCGTCGCAGGCATTGGAACCGAACCGGCGAAGCGTACCGTGTCCCTGGTCCTGGACGGCCGCGTGCTCGAAAGCAAATCCGTGGATGTTCCAGCCGGGGGCCGGGCCAGCGTTGAATTCCTGTCGCTTGAATCGCCGTACGGATTCCACAAAGCCGAGATCCGGATCGAACCGGGCGACTCTCTACATGAGGACGACCGTTTTCCTTTCGCTGTGGAGCGCGCCGACCCGCACCCCGTGCTGTTTCTACACGCCGCCGGACAGCAACAAGGAGAACTTTACTATCGTTCCGCACTGGAATCCGTAACTGAAGCGGGTTTTGTGTTGGAACCGCTCGCGGTGGACCAGGCCACCAACCAGTCCCTTTCGAAATACGCCTTTGTGGTGCTTTCCGATATCAGCTCGTTGCCGGAGGGTCTTGAAAACAGTTTGCGCGCGTATGTGAATGGGGGCGGCTCGTTGTTGGTGGCTCTGGGACCTTTGTCCGCAGCTCTTCCGCACGTGCCGGTTTCGGGCGAAGCGATCCAGGGAACCAGCTACGCCGGGCGTGAAGGCGATAGATTTCAGATCGTCGCCAACGCCGATGCCGAGCATCCTTCGTTGCGACGAGCCAACAAGCTGGACGGCGTGCAGTTTTATCAAGTAGTGCGCGTGGATCCTGGCCAGTCGCGCGTGATTGCACGCTTGACTAATCAAGTGCCTCTGCTGCTCGAAAAGCAAATTGGCGAAGGCCGCGTGCTGGTGTTTGCATCCACGTTCGACAACATCGCTAACGATTTCCCGTTGCACACTTCGTTCGTTCCGTTTGTCGAAGAGACGGCGCAATATCTGGGAGGACAGCAGGGCCGTTCCACCAGCGTTCCAGTAGACTCGTTCATTCAACTTCGATCGGCCAAGGATCAAGGCTCCTCGGTGGACGTGATCGATCCTGACGGAAAGCATCCGCTCTCGCTGAAGGAAGCCGCAACCACTCAATCGTTCCAAGTGAATCGCGAAGGGTTTTACGAAATCCGCCGGGCCAACGGACACGTGGAGATGGTCGCGGTCCATTCCGACCGTCTGGAATCGGATCTGACACCCGTGCCGCAAGATACGCTGGAGCTGTGGCGCAACACCGGCCGCGGCCCGGAAACCGCGAATGCGAACAACGAAGCCGCCACTCAGCCGCGTCCCCAAAGCCTGTGGCGTTACGCTTTGCTATTGGTTTTAATAGTCGCCATAATCGAATCAGTGATCGCCAGCCGATATCTATCGGTAGAGAAAGAGGCCGCATGACCATTTTTCATTTGCGTTCATTCGCGTTCATTCGCGGCCAAAAAAAGGAGCGCCCATGAGCCCCCTCGATCAACTCAACACGTATCTCCAGCGCCTGGAAAGCCGCCTACGGCTCTCGGCGCTATCAAAAGGCACATCGCTGGTCACCGTGTCGGCGCTAGTGATAACGGTGCTCCTGGTCTGGATCATCAACCGCTACGCGTTCTCACCCACCAGCTTGCTCACGGCGCGCATTCTTCTATTTATTTCGGTCGCCACGGCTATTGCGTTTGGCCTGGTCATCCCCTTGCTGCGGATGAACCGGCGCAATGCCGCCCGCAGCGCCGAACGCGAATTCCCTGATTTCCAGGAGCGTCTACTCACGCTAGCCGAAAAGCCGAACGCTTCTGATCCGTTCGTTGAGCTGCTGGCTGGCGATGCCATGAAAGTTGCCGCAGCCAACCAACCTGAGCGTCTGGCGCCCACTGGCCCCATCCTCGGATTTCTGACGTCGGCAGGCGTCGCCGTTGCCGTCCTTCTATGGTTGATCCTGGCCGGCCCTGGCTATCTCGGCTATGGAACATCGCTATTGTGGGCGGGTGCGCCGCGATCCGGCAAGCATGCCTTTTATGACATCGCGGTAAACCCCGGCGACCGCACTGTTCGCCGAAAATCCGATCAATTGGTGACGGCTCAGCTTCTCGGCTTCGAAGCTCCTAAGGTGCGGCTGTTCGCACAATCGAAGAGCGCTTCCAAATGGGAGCCAGTCGAAATGCGGCCATCGCCGGGCGCCTCAACCTATGAGTTTCTATTCAGCGGCCTGGCGGAAAATGTCGAGTATTACGTGGAAGCCGGCGCTGTCCAGTCCAAACACTACAATCTGCGCGTCATTGATCTGCCTTCTATCCAAAAGATTCGCGTTACCTATCATTACCCAGCCTGGTCCGGCATGAAGGACGTCGTGGAAGATCCGGGCGGAGACGTGCGCGCCGTGGAAGGCACCGATGCCGAGATTGCCGTTCTCACCGACCGCCCGCTTAACAAAGGCATTCTCATGTTAAGCGACGACACGCAAATTCCACTCCAATCCGGTACGGGGAACTGGCTCACCGCTCATCTGCCGGTGCAGAAGGACGGCATGTATCACATCGCGGCCATCGAGCAGGGCGAGAACGTCCGCATGAGCGAGGATTTCTTTATCGAAGCACGCAAGGATTCGCCGCCCAGCGTCAAAATCACCCGTCCCGGCCGGGATACCAAGGTGAATCCCATCGAAGAAGTCACGGTGGAAGTGAGCGCCGAAGACGATTTCGCATTGAACGAAGTCAGCCTGCATTATTCAGTGAATGGTGGAGCGGAGAAAACCGTTTCGATGCTCGGCCAAAAGGGAAACAAGAACGCCGAAGGCAAGTACGTCATCGCGCTTGAAGATTACAAGCTGTCCGCCGGTGACATTGTGAGCATCTACGCTTCCGCTCGCGATGCCCGCACCACCACCAAGACCGACATGTATTTTATCCAGGCTGAGCCGTTCGAGCGCAATTATTCGCAATCCCAGCAACAAGGGGGCGGCGCTGGCGGCGGCGACAATCCCGCGCAGGAAATTTCGGAACACCAGAAGGAAATTATCGCCGCAACCTGGAACGAAGCCAAGAACGGACCCAAGGATCCATCCGCCGCGGCCGACGATGCTAAGTTCCTGGGTCAGATCCAGGAAAAGCTCGCCGCTCAGGCCAAGTCCCTGGTGGATCGCGTGAAGGCCCGCCAGTTGGACAGCAGTCCGGAGATGCAGAACTTCGTCAAGAACATGGAAGATGCCGCTGTGAACATGACTGAGTCCGCCAAGAAAATTCGGGCTCAGAAATGGAGCGAGGCGCTGGTACCGGAACAGCAGGGTCTACAGCACGCGCTCCGGGCCGAAGACACTTTCCGGGATATCCAAGTGGCGTTCGGAAGCAGAGGCGGCGCAGGGCAGGGGGGAGGCAGTCAGGCGCGCGATCTTTCGAATCTCGCCGACCTGGAGCTGGACCGCGAAAAAAATCAGTACGAAACCGGCCAACAATCAGCCTCTGATAGCCGCGCCAAGGAAATCGACGCAGCCATGCAGAAACTTGCGGAGCTGGCGCGCCGCCAGCAGGAATTGGCCGCAAAGAAGGATCAGCAACAGCCATTCCGGCAGCGTTGGGAGCAGGAAATGCTCCGACGTGAAGCAGAAAAGCTGCAGCGGCAAATGGAGCAGCTCACGCGCGGAGATTCATCGCAGCCGTCGCCTTCCAATCAGCCGGGCCAGCAGGGACAACAGGGACAAACCGGCCAGCAAGGGCAGCAAGGCCAGCAATCGGCAAGTTCTCAGCAGCAGCGCACTGGATCTACTGCCGATCCGCGGCTGCAGCAGGCGCTGGATCGCCTGGCTCGTGCGACAGACGACATGCGCCAGGCCGAGAATCAGCAGAGCGGAAATTCGGATCAGACCAGTGCCGGACAGAAGCGTGCGGGCGAGCGCCTGCAGGAAGCGCATGACATCTTGAATGGGATGCAGCGCCAGAACGCTTCTCAACAGCTCGACGACATGGCGCAAAAAGCCAATCAGCTTTCGCAACATCAGACCGATTTTCAAAATCGCCTGCGCCAGATGTTTGCCGGCGGAACGCAACCCGGTCAATCGCAGCAGCAGAATTCGCAGCTGGCCGGCGAGAAAGAACAGATGGCCAATCAGCTTAAGGATCTCCAAAAGCAGATGGGCGATACTGCGCAGAGCTTAGCGGGCGCGAAGAATCCGATCTCGTCCAAACTGCGCGAGGCCCTTTCTGAGGTCCAGCAGAACGAACTCGAGCTGCGCATGCGTAAGGCCGCCGAATGGATACGGCAAGGCCAGGGGATGCAGACCTGGGTGCGCGAGTCCACTGTGACCATGGGGCTCGACCGGTTGCGCGATCAACTTCAGCAGGTCCAAGCCGGGTTGCAGCAGCAAGGCGAGCCGGGCAAAGGCGCGGGCGACAAGGGCGATATCGAAAAGGCGCTGGCGCAGTTGGAAAATATGCGGAATCGGATGCAGCAGCTTACCGACGGCCAAGGTCAGCGTGGCAATGAGTCGCGCAATGGCAGCCGGCCGCAGCCCGGTCAAGGACAATCCCCAGGTCAATCTCAAAAGGGTCAATCGCAGTCCGGCCAATCACAGCCGGGTCAGGGCCAGCCGGGTGAAGGTCAGCCGGGTGAAGGTCAGCCGGGCCAAGGTCAACAGGGTCAAGGCCAACCAAGTCAGGGTCAGCAGGGTCAAGCTCAGAACGGCTCCGAGCCAGGCGCTGGCCAGGTTTCGCCCGGCCAGCCGGGTGCATCACCTTATGGAGGAGTCGGGAATCGCGGCGGGTCCGGTGAGGTATATCCGCACAACGGGCTGGAGCAAGGCTATCGCGAATCGTTGCGCGACATGGGCCAGCTCCGCGACTTTATTCGGACGCATCCCGAATACTCGAAGGAGGTTCTGCAGTTGCTGCACGCCATGAGCCCGGCCTACGCTAACGACGCCGAGCTTTCCCAACGCATCGGCCGCGAAGTGATCCCGCAAATGGAGCGGCTGGAGCTTGAACTGCGCCGCCAACTGGACGAAAAGAACTCGGATCAAGTTCGCAGCGCCGGCTCCGAACACGTCCCGGCCGGCTATTCGGACGCCATCGCGGAATACTTCCGGAAGCTCAGTAAGGGGAAATAGAGGTTAGGGGTCGGCCATGGGTTGTATCGGATTCGGCTGCGCCTCCTGCAGCTCGACCGTTGGAGCTTGAAGGAGCGGCCGCAAAGCTCTCGTAGCAAAACGCGCCGAGCGAATACGATACCACCCGCAAAGACACCAAACCCAGCGTAAACCATCCCACTTCTTCATGGATGGTTTGTGGAGATCCGAGGATTACCCGCCAGGCAAAACCACACACGCCCGCTATCCAAAGCCACTTTGCCTCCGGGGGCTTCCACTTGTAGTAGACAAAACCGCCCGGCAGGAAAGCTACTGAGGCGCTTATCACAAGCCCTCGGATAAAGACGCCTCTTATGGCGTGAGGATGAAAAATATGACTAAGTTCGGGCGATTATCGCAGTTCCAAACATCGCAGTCAGTAAATGCAGGACGAGATTTCTGGCGAGAAGAAGAAGGCCGACAGCTCTGATCACTGGAGCACTATTATACAGAGCTTGCTAAGAGTCCCGGGAACTTACTGCTTCGGATTGGCGGTAGTTACCTGGTTGCCCATGGCCTGCGAAATAACTTCCAGGCCCGTAGTGACGTTGATCCCCGAGGTCGCCACCGTCACAGTGGGCGTCACCTGGACGCTTAGGTGATTGGAGCTCAGCACGGTCACTTGATTCACCACCACATCGCTGGTGCCGAATCCGACTAGCGTTTGGCCGGCGATGAAGAAAGCGTTCGCGCCTACGATGTCCACCGTTGTGGGGCTGCCCGCTACCAGCAATTTGGGTGTTACGCTGAGCGACGCGAGAGCTCCGGCAGTAGGAGTGGCGCTCAGCCCTCCGCCGTAAGAAAACGTCGGTGGAGTTGGCTGGAGAAACAAGGAACTCTGGCCATCCGAGTTCAGTGCCTCGACGGTTGCAGAGTAGCCATTTTGACCGGGCGGAGGAGTCACGATCAGCTGGCCGCTCTTGGTGGTTCCCTGGATCACGCCCGGAAGCCCATCAAAAAGAATTGTTGTAGCAACTGAGGTAGCGGTAATCGGGTTCGCGACAAAGTTGCTTCCAGCGATCAACACGATTCGATTTCCATTGGCATCCAGACTCGGAGTGACCGACGTGATGGATGGCGGCCCACTGACCACCACCGAAAACGCCGCCGGCAAAACGTATATGTCGTCGGGAGTGGCGAACAACAAATGTTTGGGCCCTTCGCCTGCCGTCACATTCACCTGCACGTCCACGGCGATGTACGGCGTGGGCGGTGGATATGCCCTCAGATTGCTCGCGGTAGCTGCTGTCCCGAGTACGGAGATGTTGAGCCCGGGTGTGATGACATTGTTCGCATTGTTCGCTTCGAGCAATCCCCCGCCGGCGGCGGCAACGGGCGACGGCGTGGCCATGCCTCTCGTCAGAGGCGGTGACGTCAGGGGTACGTTGGTTGTTGAAAAGCCATAAGTACGCACTGCGTAAACCGCTTGAAAGGGCCGGCTGTCCACGTGGAAATCAACACCAGACGTTAGCTCGCCCGCAAATACGGGAGTGGAGTATCCCTGATTGGCGTCTCTCGTCCCACCATAATTTCCGGTGAAGAACTGCGTGGCAAACGCATTGTAATTCAGACCCAGGGGGTTTCCATTCACGTCGGTGGGGTAAATTATGTTATCCGGTGAACTTTCGCCATAGAGCGCCGGAGGTAGGGGATGGGCGTAAACCAGATACTGCCCAGGCGGCACTCCGTCCATCCGATAACTTCCATCCGGATTAGTAAGAGTGCTGATGGCTGGACTGGTTATCGATAAAGCAACTACCGACGCGAGACCAAGTCCCGTCGAGCCGTGCATTACGTGCCCACTGAGACTCCCCACGGTGCCAAGGTATTTGTCGGCTGGATAGAGCACCGAGACGCCTGCAATGTCATCCGCTCCGAGCGGCGTGGCTTTGCTTGCCGCGCTGGTATATATGGTCGACATCACGCTGGATGTCAGGGTGTGCTGTAGTCCCAGCGAATGCCCGAATTCGTGCACCATTGTCACGAAGAATGGTTCGCTGTAACTTGGAAAGTCTCCATAGGTCGAAACCTGGGTCAAGTCATTCGGCAGGTAAATCCGGGAGCGTACAATCGGCACAATGAGGCCCTCCGAACCATAGGACAAGTTGCCGGTTACCTCATGCACCGTATAAGCCACTAAACCTGGAGGAATGTCATCGGAGAATTCAATATCGATCCCTGGCGATGTTTCGGAAGCCGCGCCGGCTGTAAACAGCCCTCCAAAACCCAATCTAAGTTGAGACGTGCTGACGCTGTCCCAAACCGCGGCCGCGCCGCGAATCTCGCCGATGATTGCCTGGAAGCTATCGCCCGGTGCCAGCACGGCCGGACCAGCATCCGAAATGAAAAATGGAACTGTATTACTTACCAATGAGTTAAGATTGAATTTTTCAACGATCGGTTGATTAAACGGGCCGCTGCCGGTGTTATACAGAACGTAGAAATAGTAACCCCAACCGTTGGTGGTCAGAACGAGGCAGGCGAAAACCAACACAACCCAGCGAGCTATCCAGGATCTCTTCATTCGGTGCTCTGCCCGCTCAGTACACTTGCAATTTCAGTCTTGAGGGCGCTCAACGGCATCCGGATGTCGTTATCGGATACCGGTTGTCCGGTCGCGTTCAACGTTCTCTCCATCGCCGCCGCGCGGACCACTATCGGAGCAGTGCCAGTCGCCGAAATCACTGAGAATAGACCCTGCGACAACCCGATCAACTGCGTCAGCCCGGTTTTGCTGGTCCACAGAAACAGCACATAATCCTGACCTGTGGATAAGACCGGAGCGCCTGCGACTCTTTGGATGGCGCCGTTGAGGGACCCGCCGGGAACTCCGAAATCGATTTGGCTGGCAGCGGCCTGGCCAGTGGTCTTATAGATCTCGGTAACCTGCACGGTGTAGTGGTTGAAAATCACCGAGCCGTGATACACGCTATTGGCCGGCTGCACCGTGCCGCGAACAATCATCGTAGATTGCCGAATCATGTCATCCAGGCTGAGTTGCCGCAGCGTTGACCCGGGGAGTGTCCCGAGCGCTGCAAGCAATCCGACGATGAACAGTCGACGCATTAGGTTCAATGCCCTATTAGCAAGCGGCCTACCATGACATATCGTTGAAAATATTAGCCTTGCCTAGCTCCAACACGCAGCTTGTGTATCGGATGGACACAATTGCTGTCCAACTTTCAACCGCCGCCGCGCACCACCAGCAACGGCATTTTCAATTTGTGACGGACTGCATTAATTGTAGTCCCGAATACAATGTCTTTCAAGCCCTTATGGCCATGAGCGCCCATTACTACCAGGTCTGGCTTGAGTTCCTCGGCGTAGGCCACGATGGCGTCTTTGGGACTCCGGGCGTGTATTACGACCATTTCGACCGCCACTTGCTGCTTTTCCAATTCGGAGGCAATCTCCTTCAGGTACTCCGTGCCCGCTTCGACTTCGGCGGTGGATGCGAGCGAACCAAACATCTGGCTGGTAACGCCTTCTTCCACGTGCAGCAGGTAGAGCTTGGCATGGTGCTGCTTCGCCATGGCCGCTGCATGCGCGATGGCCTCCCGGTCCTTGCTGGTGTGATCCAAGGGAACCAGAATCTTCTCGTAAAGCGGGCTGGGGAGATTAATCGCCACGGCCTGTGGAAGTTCGATGGGCGCACTCCCCAGGTGCCTGATCCAGTGCGGAAGCACCGGCTGGAAAATCACCCAAGCCAATAACATTGTGAGCAGCGTGAGGACGGGAGCCAGGCCCAACTCGAGCCACAGACGCTGGCCGCCCGACGCAGTGAGCCAGTCACGCAACGTAATGGCCACCAGCCATACATCTAGCGATAGAATCACCACCGCCGCGCTCCACGCCAGCACGCGCACCCAGACGCGATTGGCGAAAGTTCCCATGCGCTCTTTGCTGCCGGTGAACTGGATCAGGGGAATCACGGCGAAGGGCAGTTGCAGATTGAGGATCACCTGGCTCAAGATCAGCAATTTGTAGGTGCCTTGCTCGCCTGCAAAATACACCGTAAGCGCGGCCGGGATAATCGCGATGGTGCGCGTCACCAGGCGCCGCAGCCAGGGACGCATGCGGAAGTTGAGGAACCCTTCCATGACGATTTGCCCAGCCATGGTCCCGGTCAGCGTCGACGATTGGCCGGAGCACAAAAGCGCCACGGCGAATAGCACGCTCGCCATAGTGGTGCCGAGCAATGGAGACAGCAACTGATTGGCCTGTTGAATCTCGGTAACCACGATTCCACGCTTGAAGAACACCGCCACGGCCAATAAAAGAATCCCGGCATTCACGAACAGCGCACCGTTCAGCGCAATGGCGGAGTCGATCAGGTTGAACCGGCAGGCGGTACGCTTTTCGGCTTCTGTTTTTCCGATGCGGCGCGTCTGCACCAGGGCCGAGTGCAGATACAGGTTGTGCGGCATCACCGTCGCGCCCAGAATTCCGATGGCGACATAAAGATTGCGGTTCGTTATATGCGGCACCAGCCCGGGCAGCATGTCTTTCACCACCGGCCAACCAGCCCAACAAAGCTCGACGAAGAAGCATCCACCGATCACCGCGATCAGAGCCAGGACGAAGCTCTCGATCACGCGAATCCCAAGACCCGTGAACCACAGCAGCAGCAATGTGTCGGCTGCTGTGAGCAGCACGCCATAGAGCAGTGGAATATGGAACAGCAGGTTCAGCGCAATAGCCGCGCCCAGCACTTCCGCAAGATCGCAAGCTGCGATGGCGATCTCGCAGAGAAACCAGAGTGAATAGGAAATACTCCTTGGATACGTCTCGCGGCAGGCCTGCGCCAGGTCCCGCTGGGTGACGATACCGAGCCGTGCGCTCAACGTCTGCAGCAGGATGGCCATCAGGTTCGAGAGCACCAACACCCACAGCAATTGATAGCCGAATCGTGCACCGCCCTCGAGATCGGTAGCCCAATTCCCGGGGTCCATGTAGCCGACGCTGACCAGATAGGCGGGTCCCGCGAAGGCGAATAGCCGGCGCCAAAGCGAAAGCTGGGATGTCGGAACGCTGGAATGCACCTCGGGTAGTGAGGTATTGACTGTGGTTGTGGAAGACAACTTAACTGTAGTTTACTTCAATTCCCGGAACAAAACAAGATTTGGTCGTTTCCAAGCACCGCTGGTGGTTTTCGGCCATGACCGGGATCCGCCGTGAGACAGTAAGCTGTTACAAACACAATAATTTGCCAATGGCCAGCGGATTGCTTTTCAAGGCCCCGAAGTTGACAGGCATGCAGCGCATTCTCCTATCGCTCATCGCAGTAGCGGCCACGGCCGTAAGTCCCATCCTGGCGCAAGATCAGCCTGCACCTGGGCCGAACGATCCGCAGCAACAGCAGCAGGAACCGGACGGCCAATATGAGCAAGGCCGCGGCGTAGCGCGCATCAGCGTGCTGAATGGCGAAGTTTCGGTTCGCCGGGGCGATTCCGGAGACGTAGTTGCTGGCGCGGTCAATGGCCCCCTGATGGCGAACGATAGTATTCTAACCGGTTCGTCCGCCCGTGCGGAAGTGCAGCTGGACACGGCCAATCTGATTCGCGTGGGCCCGAATTCCGAAGTTCGATTTTCAGGCCTGGACGTAAGGGGTTTCCAGATCCAGGTTGCCGCCGGAAGCGTGATATACCGCGTTCTGCGTCCGAGCCAAGCTCAGGCGGAAGTGGACACGCCGAGCGTAGCGGTTCATCCATTGGGGCAGGGAATTTATCGAGTCACCGTGCGCGACGACGGAACATCGGAGATCACAGTGCGCGGTGGCGAAGCGGAAATCTTCAGCCCGCACGGCAGTGAGCGGTTGGAGGTTGGCCGGACCATGTATGCGCGCGGCCCCGCGTCAGATCCCGAATTTCAGGTAGTGGACGCCATCGCGCCCGATGGCTGGGACCGATGGAATGGCGAACGCGATCAATATCTGCTGCGCTCGCGCAGCTATGAGCATGTCAGCCGCGACGTTCCGGGCGTCGAGGATTTGGATCAGAACGGCCGGTGGACCAATGATCCGAACTATGGCTACGTCTGGCAACCGACGGTAGATCCAGGCTGGGCGCCCTATCAAAATGGCCGTTGGGTTTGGGAAGACTACTATGGTTGGACCTGGGTCAGCGCCGATCCTTGGGGTTGGGCGCCGTATCATTACGGCCGCTGGTTCTTTGGTGGCGGAGGTTGGTGCTGGTATCCGGGTCCGGTGTTTGGACATCCCTACTGGTCGCCGGCTTTTGTGGGTTTCTTCGGTTGGGGCGGTGGAATTGGAATCGGCTTTGGGTTCGGTGGTCTGGGTTGGGTGCCTCTAGCGCCATTCGAAGTGTTTCATCCCTGGTATGGACACGGTTTCTATGCGGGCTTCCGGGGTGGAGGCTTCGCCCGTGGCACCACCATCGTCAACAACACGAACATCACGAACATGTATCGCAACGCCCGCGTGAACGGCGGCGTGAGCGGCGTGGCGGCGAATCAGTTTGGCCGCAGTGGGGCGCAAGTTCAATCGCTGAATCACGCGCAGATCCAACAAGCGGGTTTGGTGCGCGGAGCCGTTCCGGTAGCTCCGGGACGCTCCAGCTTGCAGATGTCGAACCGGACTGCGAGCGGGAATGTCTCACAAAGCCGCGCCCAGAGCTTCGCTAGCCATACGCAGGCTCCGCAAGTGAGCCATGTTTCGTTTGCGCAGCAACAGCGGGGCATGCAGCAGCTCTCGCATTCCGATTTCAGCGCCCCGAATTCGAGCATGTCGCGCGGGGCGGCCGCGAATTCCGGAGTGTCATCCTCGCGCGGCGCAGCTACAACGGGCGCAAGCTCGGCTGGTTCAAGCTCGGCTGGTTCAAGCTCGGCTGGTTCCAGTCACGGATGGAATCGCTTTGGCGAGCCGATTCACGGAGCCAGTGGCGCAACGTCGCCGTCTCCAAGTGCCGGATGGCAACGATCGGAGACTACGCGTCCCAGCGGTGGATCAGCAAGTGGAACCGGGACGCGGAGCTTCGGAGGCTATTCAGGCGGCAGCGGACAAGCGATTCGCATCAGCCCGCCGATCGTGCAACAGCGTTCGCCTAGCTATCAGGCTCCACGAAGCGGTTCCAGCAACGGAAGCAGCACGCGCAGCAGCGGCACCGGCACGACCACCCGGAGCAGCAGCGGAAGCAGCGGAACCACTCATGCCAGCGGCGGCACTGGCGGCCATGCAAGTGGTGGCGGCCACGGAGGCGGCGGACACCGCTAAAGCTTTCAACAACAAATTTCTTCCCTCGGGCTCGAAGAGCACCTCCCAGCGATTCGAGCCCTTCTTTTTGGGCCAATCAATAAGTTTACATAATATGTGTTATCGGAAATTACCGCAGGACCCAGTTAGCCGACCGAGGGACGTTGTGTTGTTATCAGAAACAGCGCCTGCTTCCGCCACGCCGCAAGCGCTACAATCTGACAGAAATGGACTGGCGCGCACTGCTCGTCACAATGCGACTGAGGGCTCCTGATCCGGCACAGCCCCCCGAACCCATCGAACCACCACACACGCACGAGGAGTGCATCGAGCCCGAAGAACTGAGCTCCTACGCTCACCCCACGGGCGGCGGCCCGTTCGAAAACACAAAGCCAAGCACAGTCACCGTAGGAGGAACCGCCGCCATGTTCCTGCAGTGCTGGGACAACAACAGGTATCTGTTAGGTGGAAACGGGGGAAGCACCGAACACGCTGACTTCACGGTCACCATAAGGGAAGGCTCCCCCTCGTCACTGAAGCGACGCAGCTACGACTTCTCGACTCCCGGCACCGCCAAGCCAATCGTCGGAAGTCGTTTCGAACTCCGATTCCACAACCTCGGCGCGGCCGTCCACATTTTCGTGCCCGCAACAGTTCCATTGACAGCGGCGCCGGCCTCGCCAACGACCACCAACCCAGAAAATGGAGAGCAACGCCCCGCCAGCAACCCAAGACTGCAACTCGTGGGCACCGGCGCCACTCCCGCCGAGCCGACTTCCCCGTTCAACGACATCCTCCCCACCGTCGCCGGGCGTCCAGTGGAAGTGACCTACCGCGACCGCGTCGGCTACGCCACCTATGACGTTGTAGACTCCGACCCAAAAGCACTCCATGAAGCCACCATCAACGTGTACGTAGCCTACATCTGCAATACGACCCAAAACCTTCCGGAGTTGGGTGTCACCGACCTCACCACAACCTTCACCCCCGACCCTCTCTCCCAAGCGGTCGAAACGCAGCCACGCATGGCATTCGGCATCCACGCCTGTTCCTCGGCACTGCTATTCCCGTTCGTCACGAACCAGGGAGGCCTCGACACTCGCATCGTGGTTGCGAACACGTCGCTTGACCCATTCGGCACCGGCGAGGAACGAGGCACCGTCAAACTCTACTTCTTTAGCAATGGCGACGCCGAGGGCGGAAACCCGCGACCCGTCGTCACTCAAACCATTCCCGCCGGCAAGCAGCTGGACTTCAATATCTCGACAGGCGGCAACTTCGGAATGCCACCTATACCAGGATTCCAGGGCTACATCATCGCCAACGCAAACTTTCGCCACTCCCACGGCCTCGCTCTAATCAGCGGCACGGGCGGCCAAGCAGCTGCGAGCTACCCGGCTGTGCGCCTTGGTTCAAGAACCGGCTTTTCGGACCCAGAAGCCTGAGCAACACGCAACGCCGTAGCGCGCTCGGGCGCGAAGGCAAACGACCGCGAGCGTGGAGCAGCCGAGCGAAAAGGTGTATCATTGCCCTGCCGGGTGGCCCCCGGTATCTTGGCGGGCCGGGCGGGCGCTTACATCCCTCGCCTTCCTGCAGCCTATGTAGGAGGCGCTCACGTTGCCAGACGAAAAGCAAAGATGCTTCGTGCTCATGCCGTTCGATGCTCCGCGAGAAAAGTACTATGCTCAAATCTTCTGCCGTGCGATCGACGAGGCCGGCTTGATGCCCAAACGGGGTGATAGTCTCTTCCGATCCTCGCCAATCATGGGCGACATATGGAGATTCGTCCAGGAATCGACCGTGCTGCTTGCAGACCTGACCGGTCGCAATCCCAACGTGTTTTATGAACTCGGTCTCGCTCACGCCATTGGCAAGCCCGTCGTACTCATAGCTGAGACGATGGACGATGTACCGTTTGACCTCCGTGGCCTGCGTGTCTTGACCTTTGACCGAAACGATCCAGACTGGGGAGCCGCGCTCCGCGAGCGTATCTCGAAAGCGCTGAAAGAAACTCTCGCAGATGTCCTCGGGGCCGTACCGTCCATGTTCATACAAACCACATCACGGGCACGAGCAACAACAGCTGAAAGCTCGCTAGAGCTTCAGGTTCGGGGCCTAGCCGAGGAGATCACCGCGCTCAGGAGAGAGGTCAACACCAAAACCCCGAAACTCCGACCGTTGACAGCAAACCAGTTAGACATAAATGCAGTGCTCGTTGAGTTCCTAGAATTGGGAAACCCTCCCAGCGAGGAAGCTGCTGTCATCATAGCCAACACACTCCAAACCCCTGTTAAATCAGCCGTTCAAGTCAAAGATCGGTGCACCCTTTTCGAGCTCGAAGATTCGGTTCCAATGAGCGAAGACACCATGCAGCTTCTCCAGCGCAGACTCAAAAAGGAACTCAACTCAAACGTAGAGATGCGCTGAGGCCAGCCGTAACCCGAAGCGTGCAACGATAGTGAGCACATGTTCCACCGCATCCATCGCCATTGTCCCGACGATCTCAACAAGCGCATTCTGGACGCGACCCGCGACCGCGAAAATTACGATCCTGCATTACGAGAAGGGGGCATGGAAGAAATGGCTATAGCTACGATGAACGAAAGCGCATACGGCAAGCTGCTCGCACGCACGCTCCCCCGGGTGATCACCTCCGAGAAAGAGAACGAGCGGATGATTGCCGAACTCGAAAAGCTGGATACTCGTGGCCGTGCTCTGACCCCTGAAGAGGAAAAGCTCGCCGAACTCATGACCCTGCTGGTGCGTCAATTTGAAGAGTCCAAATACCCGCTCGGCCACGCTGCGCCGCTCGAAGCTTTGCGGATACTTACGGAGAATCGCGGCCTGCGACAGCGCGATTTGATCCCGGTTTTCGGGTCGTCGAGCGTTGCCTCGGACGTCTTCACTGGAAAGCGATCGATCAGCAAAGCGCACGCGCGCAAGCTCGCCCAATATTTTCACGTTCCGGCCAGCCTGTTCATTTGAACCCCGTCGGCAGGCGGAAGCGGAAGCGCCTGCCCCACTTGCCGTCCTGCGTTTGCGAGATCACGTGGCGAATACCTCTATTCGTGCCGTAGCGCTTCGATCGGATCAACATGCGCCGCGCGCCACGCCGGCAATATGCATGCCGCGAGTGCGCAAACAGCCAGCAGCAGCGTCGCACCGGCAAAGGTCGGGACGTCGTGCGGTTGCACGCCGTAGAGCAGATTCCTGACCAGCTTCGTCAGCATCCACGCCAGACTCAGGCCGGTGAGCACACCGAATAACACCAGCCGCACGCCTTGCCGCAGCACTAATGAGAGCATCTCGCTACGCCGTGCTCCCAGGGCGATCCGAATCCCGAGCTCGCGGGTTCGGCGCGTCACCGTGTACGCCATCATCCCCGAAACCCCGACCGCGGCGAGGGACAGCGCCACGAATCCAAAGAGGCTCAATAACAATGCGGCAAACCGCTGCCGCCCGGCAGACTGCAGGATCGCCTCCGAGAGCGCGGTTACCTGCGCGATGGGCTGTTCCTTATCCACGCTCCGCATGGCCACCGCCGCTTGCCGAGCTGCTGCGCCCGATGCAGCGGTGGACCGAACCACCACAGTCATGAAGTTCACCGGCATCTGCGCCACAGGCACATACACCTCCGGCATCACCGGCACTCCCACTCCGAGCTGTTTGATGTCGGAAACCACGCCCACCACCTCCAACAAATCGTGCGCGGAGTACTGCACATGCAACAGCTTGCCGACGGCGTTCCCGCTGGGAGCCAGACGCGACGCCATGGTTTGATTGACAACGGCTACGGGGCGGCTGCCGGCGGTGTCGCCATCCATGAACGCGCGGCCAGCGATCAGAGGAGTTTCTAAAGTCGCGAAATAACCCGGCGTAATCATATTGAGAGCCGTCCACGGAAGCTGGCCGTTCGCCGTGCCGGATTGGCCTTGGGGCCAGTAGGGCGATGTCCAACAGGTTCCCGAGAGCGGCGGGCACATGACAGCGGCCGCCGCCGACACGCCCGGCTGATGCGCCACACGGTCGACTGCGTCGGTAAAATACTGCAGGTTGCGATCCGCGGGTCCACCGTTGCGCACCACTCCGAGTGCGGTGAGATGATCGGCATGAAAGCCTGGATCAACCTGCAGCAGCGCGGACACGCTTCGCAGAAGCAGGCCAGCCCCGGTGGCCAGCACCAGCGCGATGGCGACTTCGGCAATGAACAGAGCGGATCGGAAGCGCCTCCCTGCCCGTCCCATTTCGCCCTCGCGCACGGATAGATTCAAGCGCGAGTATGCGGCTTGCACGATCGGCGCACATCCGAACAGCAGCGCCGCCGCGAGCGACGCCAATAATGTGAATAGAAGGACGCGTGAATCCACGTGGGCATCCGCTAGTCCCGGCGCCTGATAAGGCGAGAGACGCACCAGCGGCCCGACGCTCCAGCGTGCCAGAAGAACGCCGATACCACCGCCTCCGATCGATAGCAACGTACTCTCAGTCAGCAGTTGCCGTATCAGGCGGCCGCGGCCGGCGCCGAGCGACCCGCGGATGGCGAACTCGCGCTGCCGCGTGGTAGCGCGTGCCATGGCCAGATGCGCAACATTCGCGCAAGCCAGCAATAGCACCAAAGCGGCGGCGCCGAAGAGCATCAGCAGTTCGGGCCGGATGGGCCCCAGCAGTACGTCGGGAAGCAACTCAAGCTTGACGGTTTCGTGACGGTTCGAAGCCGGATACGCCAGAGCCAGCCGGGACATGATGGTGTTCATGTCGCTGCGGGCGTGATCCAGGGTGACTCCGGGCCGAAGTCTTGCGACGGCGATCAAACCCGGATGATTTGCCCGATCGGTGAAGCTCTCCGAACCCGACATCATGCGGCCGATCGGAAGATAAACATCTGCTTCTACCTGTGGAAGGCGAAACTCGGGAGCCAACACCCCCGCCACGGTTACGTCATATCCGCCGATCTCGATGGTTTTGCCGGTGACATCAGGGTCGCCCTTCAGTGCTTTCCGCCAAAACGAATTACCGACCACCACGACGGGCGGCGCGCCTGCACGATCGTCTTCCGCCGATAGCAGGCGGCCCAGAGCCGGCTTGGTTTCAAGCACAGTGAATAGCGACGCGGACACAAACGCGGCGGGCGCCATCACGGGTTCTCCGTTTTCACGCACCTTGATGGTGTTGGGCTGAAACACCGCGATATCGTCGAATACGCGGTTCTGTGCCCGCCAATCGACAAAATCGGGCCACGAAGCATTGAGATAGGACGCCTCCGGCAATGCCTCGTGAATTGTTACCAGGCGCTCGGCCTCGGGATACGGAAGCGGCTTCAACAAAACTGCATCCACCACCGAAAAGATGGCGCTGTTGGCGCCAATGCCCAGCGCCAGGGTGGCGATGGCAACGGCGCTAAATCCCGGCGCGCGCCGTAGCTGCCGAAGCGCGTAGCGGCCATCGCGCAGTATGGATTCGAACGTCGTCCAGCTCCACATCTCGCGCGTTACCTCCTGCACTCGTGTTACGTTTCCGAAATCTCGGTGCGCGGACTGGCGCGCTGTGGTGGGTGCTTCGCCGCGTTCCACACGCAGGTCTTCTTCCTGCTGAAGATGAAACCGGATCTCTTCGTCCAGCTCGCGCTCCTCACGCCTGCGACGCAGGATCCAGGGCAGATATCGTTCGGCGATCTGGTTCCAGCGCCGCATAAGACTTAGCTGGATGAGGCTGGCTTCATGACTCGCGCTATGGTTTCAACCATGCGATTCCAGCGAGACTCTTCGGCGGAAAGCTGCTTGCCGCCACGCGCGGTCAGCCGGTAGTACCTGGCACGCTGCTTGTTTTCGGTGATCTTCCACTCGGCCTCGATCCAGCCCTGTTTCCGCAACCTATGCAGAGCCGGATAGAGCGATCCGTGTTCGATTTGCAGCGCCTCGAGCGAACTGGCGCGGATAGCTTGCCCTATGCCATGCCCGTGCTGCGGACCCCACTGGAGGGTTCGCAGAATCATCATGTCGAGCGTGCCCTGCAGCAGTTCGATGCGGCCGGGATTGTTCATACAGGTAGGAGACATTCTACCACATAGGTAGTCGATTGTCTACCACCTAGCTACCGAACCGCGACCGGCAGGAAGCGCAAAGGGTGCGGCGTGCACCGCAAAAAGGTTCAGGAACTGGCCGCGCCGCACTCCGTTTTGCGCGAGTTCCTGAGGAGCGCTACCGCGAAAGGTCTTACGCTCCCTTCCGGTCGCGGTTCGGCTAGGTGTTTCTTGAGCTTCAGCCGTTAGAACCGGTAATCCCGGCGCTAGTCAGCGTTTGAGCGATGATATTCAGTGGATTCAGAGAGCTACTATCGCTACTGGAACTGCTGGTCGAAGACGAGCCGTCCTCGGAATGATGATGGTGATGGTGGTGATGGCCACTCGCTCCATTGGTTCCATTATTCCCACTGGTGCCGCCAGTCGCTTTTGCCAGATCCTGGAGGTTCGGCAATTGACCGGTCTTCGATGCCGACGTGAAGTCGGACGCAAGTTGGGTGAGCTGGGCCGCAGCGCCGGTATTCCCATCAGTTGTAGCGGTCTGCGCCGTGGTCGTCAGATTCGTCGCAATGGTCTGGGTGACCTGTTGATATTGGGTTGGGTTGGATTGCTGCAATTGCTGGAGCGTGCTCGCCAATTGCGCGAACGGAGAAAGCTGGCCGTTGTCCGCCTGGTTCGTGAGTGGTGCGAAGGCGCTTGTGCCAAAAGTATTGCTGCTCTGATTGGTGGTCACACCGTTGCTTTGGAGGGCGCTTTCGAGAACCGATTGTAGGTAGCTGCTCGAAAGGTTGTTAATAGAGTTCGTACTCATGCCGTCCTTATCGGCGGCGCCTCGACACTTTTGAGTCGATCCCGGCGAAGTAGAATGGAACGTTGGGCTCGATATACACCCGTGAGGAGCTGCTGGTGGTACGCCAGCAGTGGCGGCGCGACGGCCGGAAAGTGGTTTTCACTAACGGCTGCTATGACATCCTGCATCCCGGCCACATACGTTTGCTTGAAAGCGCCCGGTCGTTGGGCGATATTCTCATCCTGGCTTTGAACACCGACGCCAGCGTCCAGCGGCTCAAGGGTCCTACCCGGCCGCTCATCCCAGAGTGCGAACGTGCCGAGCTTGCCGCCGCCCTGGAAGCCGTGGATGCGGTCACTTTCTTCGACGAAGACACGCCGCGCGAACTCATCGCAGCCGTGCTGCCGGATATCTTGATCAAAGGCGCCGACTGGGCCCACTTCATCGCCGGACGCGAAGAAGTGGAAGCCGCGGGCGGTCAGGTTCTGGCGCTGCCGCTCGAGCCCGGCTACTCCACCACCGGGATATTGGAAGAAGTACTTACTCGCGGTTGAGAGCTTACTAACCGATTCTGGTGCTAATCGTCTACTCCGATGGTAGAATATCTACCATCAAGGTGCTTAGGTTGAGCTGGTGGCGGCGCAAAACGCGTGAACACGATCTCGCCCGCGAACTGCGCGGACACCTGGACCTGGAAGCCGAGGAGCAGCGGCGGGCAGGACTTGCGCCGGAAGATGCCCGCTACGCCGCCCTGCGCGTCTTCGGAAATCGAACCACCATTGAGGAGGACACTCGCAGGATGTGGCACTGGACATCTGTTGAAAACGTAGGACAAGATTTGCGCTACGCAGGCCGCATGGCGCGCAAGAACCCGCTCTTTACCACCCTCGCGTTCCTTACCCTCGCGCTTGGAATCGGAGCCAATACCGCGATCTTCAGCGTTGTGGACACAGTGCTCCTGCGGCCGTTGCCTTACCGCGATGCAGCTCGTCTGGTGCGAATCGAAACGCGCAACCAACCCCTGCAGGTTCACAACGGACCGGCATCTTTTCCCGACTTCCTGGATTGGAAAGCTTCGGGCGCGTTCGAGGATAGCGGTATCTATTCCATTGGCAATTCACTGGTGCGAATTGGAGACACTTCAGAGCGGCTGCCATCTGCCGCGGCTACGGCTTCCATTTTTACGACTCTGGGCGTCCGGCCGCTGCTGGGGCGGTTGCCTCTGCCCGAAGAAGACAAATCTGGCACCAGCCCCGTCACGCTGCTGACGGAGAGTCTCTGGCGCGAGCGGTTCGGCGCAGATCCATCGATGGTCGGAAAAACCATTGATGTGGATGGCAAGCCGAGTGTCGTGGTGGGTGTGCTCCCGGCCAGCTTCGTGTTCGAGCGCAGCCCGGAGCTGTGGACCACTCTTGAACGGAACGAAGACTTAACTATGCGTCAGAACCGTTTTCTGGCCGTTCTGGCGCGGCTCGCTCCGGGCGAGTCAATCCAACAGGCCGACAGCCGGCTGATTGCGCTATGCAGCCACCTGGCCGCACAGTTTCCGAATTCCAACAAAGGCTGGAGCGCGAACGCGTTTCCGTGGCAGGAGTCCATGGCCGGACCGGTGCGTCCCGAGTTGCTGGTGCTGCTAGGTGCGGTGTGCCTGGTTCTATTCATTTGTTGCGGCAACGTCGCGATGCTGCTGCTGGTTCGCGGGATTGGGCGGACGCGGGAATTCGGTCTGCGCACGGCTCTAGGCGCTTCCCGTCCCCGGATCGCGGTGCAATTGCTAACCGAGAATCTGCTGCTATCGCTAATAGGCGGAGGCCTGGGTGCGGCGCTTGCGACTTGGTGCGTTGCCTTGTTGGTGAAGTATGGACCGCGCGATATTCCACGCCTGGCCGAAGTTCACATGGATGCACGCGTGCTGCTCTTCGCGCTGGCACTGACCATCCTCACGCCGCTCCTGTTCGGCCTGGGGCCGGCGCTGCAGCTTTCGAGGCCGGATGTGAACGCAGCTCTTCAGGAAGGCGGAAAATCGTCCACTGTGGGCCGCCGCCGCGCTGTGCTCAGGACCGGGTTTCTAATAGCCGAGATGGCGTTGTCGCTGCTTCTTTTGGCGGGCGCGGGACTGCTGGTGAAGAACTTTCTGCGCCTGGCCAGCGTGCAACCGGGCTTTCGTCCGGATCATCTGCTGACGTTTCAACTGCAGCTTCCCGATTCAAAATTCCTGAAAAACGGGCAATTCCTGGAAAGCCAAGTAGCGAGCTACTACCACGAGGTGATCGATCGGCTGGGACGCTTGCCGCAGGTGGAATCGGCGGCAGGCGCTATGGATATACCGATGGTGGGTGGCGGGTATCGGCTGTGGCAGGGATTTGCGCTGCCTGGGAATCCCTCCACCGGGTTTTCGAAGACGCTCTGCGCGGTGGAGGTGGTCACCAAGGATTACTTCCACACCATGGGCATCCCGCTGAAGAACGGGCGAGGGTTCACGGACCGCGATACCAAGACCGCGCCGCTGGTCGCCATGGTCAACCAGACGTTTGCCAACAAATATTTTGCCGGGCTGAACCCGATTGGCCAGAGCATTCAGTTGGAAGGGGTTCCGGTTCTAGTCCAGGTGGTGGGCGTGGTTGGCGACGTCAAACCGGATGGGCTCGATTCTGGAGCAAATCCGGAAGTATACGCAGCCTATGCCCAAGTGGTGCGGCCATTTCTGCTGATCGCGCTTCGAACCAAAACGGATCCCTCGGCTTTGATTGCCGGCGTGCGCAGCCAGCTCAAGGAAATCGATCGCGACGTGCCTCCCTATCGCATCCGGACGGGCGAACAGGCCGTGGCGATGTCGCTCGCAGAGCGCCGTTTCAGCATGGCGTTAGTGGCGCTGTTCGCGCTGTTGGCCGTGTTGCTGGCCACGATCGGATTGTACGGCGTGGTGTCGTATACAGTGACGCAGAGCACCCGCGAAATCGGCATACGCCTGGCGCTGGGAGCCACAGCGCGCGATGTGTTCCTGGTGGCTCTGCGCCAGGGGTTGGTTCCGTCGTTACTGGGATTAGCGATGGGACTCGCGCTTTCCTGGGCACTAACGCCGCTGATGTCCGGTCTACTCTACGAAATGCGTCCATTCGACGCCGGCGTGTTTGCGCTGGTGTCGCTGGTCTTGGTGGCAGTTTGCGGTTTGGCTTGCACGGTGCCCGCGCGCCGGGCGACTAGAGTAGATCCGGTGACGGCGCTGCGGTATGAATAGAGCAGGCACGGTTCAGAAAGAATGTTACCGAACCGCGACCGTGAGGGAGTCGGTGCCGTTGCCGATTTTTTCACAGCTTCTGAGGGAGTCGGTGCCCCTGCCCCACGATAAGATAAGGACTGAAGCGCACGCGCCGTCCTTAGTCCGTGACCCATCCCGCCATACGCGACCTGTTCCAATCGCTCAGCCGCGACGCTGCTTTCCAGGATGCCGTCAGCCGGCTGCTCCACAATCCGCACGCACGGCAATCGCTCTCCGGACTCACTACCACTGCGAAAGCCCTCTATCTGGTCCTGCTGTGGCAGGCCACGGAGCGCAACATCGTGGTGGTGGTGGACGGAAACAAGGAAGCCGAAACGCTAGGCGAACTGGTGGAAACATTTTTCAACCTGTTGGTCACTGGCGACCTTCCCCGCCCGCAAAGCATTCCTTCTTTGGACGTGCTTCCCGCGCAGCGCTTGTCGCCGCATAGCGAAATCAGCGAACAGCGCGCAGTGGGATTGTGGCGCCTGGCATCGCGCAAAACCAGCATCACCATCACTCCCGTGGCGTCCGTGCTGCTGCGTACCGAGTCCGCCGACTTTTATCGCCAGCTTGCGCTCACTGTTAGATCCGGCGAAGAAATTCCTTTGGAAGATCTGTTGGCGCATCTCGAAAGCATCGGCTACGAAAAGCGCGACCCGGTTGAAATGGTGGGTGAATACTCGCTACGCGGCGGCATCCTGGACATTTTTCCCGCCGAAGCTTCGCAGCCCATTCGCATCGAGCTGTTCGGCGACTTGATTGAATCCATTCGCCGCTTCGACGTGGAAACGCAGCGCTCGGTGATGAAAGTCGCGGAGTCAATGCTACTGCCGCTGGTGGAATACCCGCGATCACGCGAACTTTTCCGGCAAATCGCGGACGAAACCGAAGTGCCCACCCCGGGCGATCCGTTTCCCGGCTGGGAATTCCTGGTCCCGCTGGTTCGCCCACGCAAACATTCGTTGCTCTCGCTAGGAGAAAATCCGCTGGTTGTCCTGGACGAGCCGGAACAAATCTCCACTGCCGCCACGCGCCTCTGGAAGCGCCTGGAAGATCCCGATCGCCCATTTCCGATCGGTCCCGAACAAAATTTCTTCACCTGGCCAGAGTTGCAGGAAGCCCTGTCCGGAAAAGCCGAACTCGCCCTCCGAGAATTAGAGCTCCTCACCAGCCACCAGCCACCAGCCACCAGCGACCTGCTCGCCAGCCCCGGGTCCCTAGCCCCCAGTCCCGCGACGGCTTCCAGGCCGTCGCTAGCCTTCCACGGCAACGTGCAAGCCGCAGTCGCCGAAGCGCGCAATCTTGTCGAGCGAGGCTACCGCGTGGTTTTCTTCGCAAAGTCCTTGGGCGAACTCGAACGCCTGGCCGACATTTTCCAGGAATACTCAGTTCCATTCCAGCTTGGCCTGGACCCCGCGGATGCCACGCGTCCCTATCTCGCCGAGCGCTCCTACATCGCCGGCGCCACTGCCAGCACGCTGCTCGTCAAGGGTCTGGTACGCCGCGGCGTGGTTTTCCCCGAAGCGCGCATTGCTGTCTTCGGATCAGAAGATCTTTTCGACACTTCGGATTTAGTGGCCCAGCCGATGCCCGGAAAGGGGCAACTCGCGGCCTTCGCGGCCGATCTCGCCGATCTCAAGCCCGGCGACTACGTGGTTCATGTCACGCACGGCATCGGCCGGTTCGTCGGTACGCGCGAGATCACGCAAGGCGAAACCAAAGGCGATTTCATGCTGCTGGAATATGCGGCCGAAGCCAAACTCTATGTTCCGTTGACGCGCATGGATCTGATCCAGAAATATCGCGGCGCGGGCGAAGGCTCGGCTCCGCCGCTGGACCGGCTGGGCGGAGTCACCTGGACGCGCACCAAATCGCGCGTGAAAACTCGCATGCGCGATATGGCGGACGAGTTACTCAAGCTCTACGCGCAACGCCAGATGGCCGAAGGCTTCAGTTTTTCGCCCGATAGCAACTGGCAGCGTGAGTTTGAGGACGCCTTCGAATACAAGGAAACCAAAGACCAGCTCAGTGCCATTCGGCACATCAAGAAAGACATGGAAAGCGGCCATCCGATGGACCGGCTGCTGTGCGGCGACGTGGGCTACGGCAAAACCGAGGTCGCGATGCGCGCCGCATTCAAGGCGCTGGGCGATGGTAAGCAGGTAGCGATCCTGGCTCCTACAACGGTGCTGGCGTTCCAGCACTTCGAGACATTCAAGCGCCGCTTCGCTCCATTTCCGGTGCAGGTGGAAATGCTCAGCCGGTTTCGCGATAAGAAAGAAATTGCGGAAGTGCTGCTTGGGGTGGCCGAAGGGAAGGTGGACATCGTCATCGGGACGCATCGCCTGCTCTCGCAAGATGTCCACTTCCGCGATCTGGGCTTGCTTGTTGTGGATGAAGAACAGCGCTTCGGCGTGCGCCACAAAGAGCGCATTAAGCAGCTCAAGCACAATGTGGACGTTCTGACTTTAACGGCCACGCCCATTCCGCGCACTCTGCACATGTCCCTGCTCGGATTGCGCGACATGTCGGTCATCGAGACGCCACCCAAGGACCGGTTGGCGATCCACACCGTTGTAGCGCACTACGATCCGAAGTTAATCAAAACGGCCATCGAACAGGAGTTGAGCCGCGGCGGGCAGGTTTATTTTATTCACAACCGCGTGGATAGCATATATTCCCGAGCTGCGTCAATCCAGGAATTGCTGCCCGACGTTCGGATCGGCGTGGGTCACGGACAGATGGGGGAAGCGGAGCTGGAGAAATCGCTGCTGGGATTCATGCGCCATGAGTACGACGTTTTCGTGTGCACTACTATTGCTGAAAATGGGCTGGACATCCCATTGGCCAACACCATGATCATCGAGAATGCTGAGCGCCATGGCCTCTCCGAGCTGTATCAACTGCGCGGACGCGTTGGCCGCTCCAACCGGCGTGCGTATGCGTATCTGTTGGTCCCCGCCGATACCGAGCTGAGTGAGATCGCGCGCAAGCGCCTGGCCGCGCTCAAGGAATTTAGCGACCTTGGCGCTGGATTCAAAATAGCGGCGCTCGATCTGGAGCTGCGCGGCGGCGGCAATATTCTGGGCGGCCAACAGCATGGACACATCGAGGCAGTTGGTTTTGACATGTACGTCCGATTGCTCGAGGAAACGGTCCACGAACTGAAGGGCGAAGTGGTTCCGCTCGAAGTACACTCCACGCTGAATCTGGGTCTCGACATCCGCATCCCGTCCGATTACATCGCCGACGAGCATCAGCGCTTGCGTGCGTACAAGCGCATCGCCGATGCCGTGGATACCGAAAATAGCGCGGAACTATTGGCCGAGCTCGAAGATCGCTACGGTCCGGCGCCGGACGCGGTTCGCTATCTACTCAAGTTCTCGGTGTTGAAGAGCGCGGCGCAAAAGCTCGGCATCGAGGCGATCGATCGCCGGCAGGGAGCGCTCAACGTCAAGTTCCACGCGGAAGCCCGGATTGATCCGAATCGTCTGATGAATCTGGTGAAGGAAACCGAAGGCGCGCAGTTCACCCCCGCCGGCGTTCTGCGGATTCCGCTAGATGGTGCGGGCAACGCGGCCGCGGTGCTGGATTTGTTGGATAAGCGGTTAGAACAATTGAAACCGTAAGAACGTTTCTCGTTTCTCGTTATCGACAGTCCCCAACGAGAAACGAGAAACAAGGAACGGACTGCTACAATCAACCGAATGCGCTCGCCTTTTTCGCTACGTTGGGTAGCGATTACAATTTTCGTTTTCTCATCCGTACTGAACTATCTGGATCGCCAGGTGCTGGCCACTATGGTGACCATTTGGCGTAGCCATCCGCCTGGGTTTTCGTTCAACTCTGACGATTACGGCTACGCGCTTTCTGCTTTCTCCATCGCCTACGCGGTGAGCGCTCTATTGATCGGCTGGTTTGTCGATCGCGTGGGGCTCAACCGCGGCATCGCCATCTCGGTGACAGTTTGGTCCGTCGCTAGTTTTGGAACGGGCATGTCGCATAACCTCGGCGAGCTTCTGTTGTGGCGCGCGCTGTTGGGGGTTGCCGAGGCGAGCGGTGTTTCCGCAGTCGGTAAAGCGGTCGGCATGTATTTGCCGCCCAAAGAACGCGCCACCGGAACCGCCATGTCGCAGCTCGGCTTGAGCTTGGGCGCCGGACTTGCGCCGCGGTTTGCCGTCCTCTTCGCATATCAATACGATTGGAGCTGGGCCTTCTACGCGGCCGGCATCATCAGCCTGGCCTGGGTTCCGATTTGGCTCGCGACCGCGCGGCTGATTCCGCCAACGGTAGAGTCGGCGCCGCCAGGAGGCAAACATTCCTTTGCCTTGCTCGCCGATCCAAAACTGTGGGCGTTGATCGGCGCTAATTTTCTCAGCATGACCATCTACAGTCTTTGGACCAACTGGAGCCCGACGTATCTGGTCCACGTGCATCATCTCAGCCCTGAGCAGGCTTCGCACTACACTCCAGTAGTTCCCATCTGCGGCTATTTTGGCGCGCTCGCGGGCGGCAGCCTCTCCTGGCGGCTCATCAACCGAGGGATGAAGCCGGTGGCGGCGTGCAAGCGCGCCTGCCTGATTGCGGCCGTCCTGCTATTGGGTACCATGACGATTCCCTTCCTGCCCACTCCCGCGCTCGCCACGGCTGGGATGTCCCTGAGCTATTTTCTGATCTGCGCCTGGAGCACCAATCATTACACGCTACCGATCGATATTTACGGAGCCGGCCGCGCGGCATTCGCCATCGGCGGATTGATCTTTGCCTACGGCGCGATGCAATCGATTGTCTCTCCGCCGCTCGGCGCCATTATTGAGCGCTATGGGTTCCAGCCGGTGTGCTTCACTTTCGCGCTATTACCTCTTTTGGCCTATTTACTAGTACATTTCGTGATTCCTGACGACACCGAAGCATCAATTGCTACGTAACGTTTTGGCCTCCCCAGCGATCTAACAGGTGTAGTGGCAGGTGGGGAGATGACGTCATGAAGGTTCGCTGCCCATACAAGTGCGATTACTGTATGAACCCGAAGGGCGAGACCAACCATTAGTGGCTGCACCCTAGCGAACGGGAACAATTCGTGTTGTTGCCGTGGGATGATGCCTTGGCGGATGGTGACGGATATCAGCACATCTGTTCGGAATCATGCGCCGCAAAAGCGTTGTCCAAGTGGATGAGTGCGAAACTTCGTGGCGCAGCGCCATGCGCTGCGTAGGTTGGACTTGGCAGCGCATGGCGCCGCCCCACTAGTAAAACCGGCCTAGCCACTCCGCTACAACAGCCGGTTTTTCCGAACCTTCTACATCCACCGTCACCAGCCAGGTGACCTCGTTCTCCGTTACTTTTTGCGGCGTCATACGCGCTCTAATTCGCGCGCCCGCTGGCACTGGCGAGACAAATCGCAGCCGGTTGAAGCCGTAGTTGACGCGCATTTTGAAGTCACCGTGCACCTCAACCGCTTCGCGCGACAAGCGCGGAAGCAGCGACACGGTAAGGAAACCGTGAGCAATGGTGGTTCCGAATTGCGATTCCCTTTTCGCGCGCTCCACGTCGACGTGAATCCATTGATGGTCGTCCGTCACGTCCGCAAAACGGTTGATCATTTCCTGCGTCACCGTCAACCAATCGCTCGTACCCACTTCCTGACCAATGAGAGCGCGCAGTTCATCCAGGTTCTTAACGACTCGCGGATTTGGCATGTTCCATCATAGGCAGATCGGCATCGGCATTCTTCCAGGCGGACAGGAATTCAGCATACGCACGAGCCGCGCCTGGTTTGTCGCCAGCCAGTTCGTACGATTGGGCAATTCCATAGAGCGCATGTCCGCTGGCAGGGCGCGTAATCATTTCATCCTGGAACGCCTTGCGAGCCTCCACCCACTTCCCCGCCCTGATGTACGCGAATCCCAGGCTCTCGAGTTCCGGACGGCCGTATTGCGGCGGTTCGCCGTAGCCCACGTCCTTTTCCTTGTTCACCGCTTTCTCCAGCAACGCGATCGCCTCGTCCGATTTACTTTGCGCGCTTCTCAAATTACCGCGCAGATCTAGCGATAGCATTTCAAGTAGATTCAACAAGTGCTCGGGGTCATGCTCCATGCCGCCTTCGGCATGCAAGCGCCACGAGATAGCATCCAGGGCGTCAGATTCGCGAGACGCGCTGTCTAGACTGTTGCGCGAGAGCGCCAGCATGCCTCTCGCGTAGGCCAGGATTCCATCGCGATAGGCCACCGCTGCTGCGCCGGCATCTTCCGGATTGAAACCTAGATCGATGGGATGGTCTAACACCGCCTGCCAGTTTCCGTAGCGGATGTTCAGCCGCGCCGTTGCGCCTCCCACGGTGATCGCGTGGAACGGGGATCCTTTTGCGAGAAACGGATTGGCTGGCAGTTTTTCCAGCTTCGCCGCCATATCGAGCGCTTCTTTCAGCCGCCCCGACTCTGCATCGCTTGCGATCAGATAGCTGAGATTGTGCGCGTAATTCCAGTCATCCAGCGTGCCGATTTTTTCGCGCTGCATATAATCAAAATCCACTTTCATGGAATCCAGAAACGATTGGCGCGCGCGATCGTAATCGCCCAGCCGGTAGTAAATATGACCCGGCATGTGCACCATGTGGCCGGAAGCTGGCGCGAGCTTGGCCAACGCATCCGCATCCGGCAGCGCATCTTGCGGATGCGTGCTGGCTTCGAGTATATGAATCCGGTAATGGTGCGCGGCAGCGTTGTTCGGATGCCCGGCCAGCACATCCTGCACCAGCATCCGCGCATAGATGGCGTCATTCTCCGGCCTGCCGTCTTTCTTTGAGTAGTCGTAAGTCAGATGGATGGCCAGAATCAACTTCGCGTCCAGATCATCTGGATACTTGTCGATGAGCGCTTCCATTTCAGCGCGATAATCCGCGGGACCGTCGTCTTCATCCTGCTGCACCTGCTGCGCACGAAGGTAATACTGCTCGTGGTCGGAAGCCTTCTCCAGCAGAGCCTTGGCCTTTTCGAGCGCGGCTTTCTTGATGTCCTCCATGGCCGGATAATTCGTCACCGCTTCCGCGATGCCCCAGAACGCCATGGCGGCACTTGGATCCAGCCGCGCGGCTTCCTTGAAAGCGCGATAGGCTTCGAAATCCCAGAAGCAATGCAGCAGGTTGAAGCCTTGATCGAAGTAGACTTGCGCTTTGGCGGATTTGGTGGTGATCTCCAAATGGCTGTCGCCGATCCCGGTGATGCGCGGCGGCGCGGACATCTCAGTCATTTTGTAATCGCGGGCGATATGCCCCTTGTGGCAGGTGGCGGCCGCGAATCCGATGGCCGGGATCAGCCCGAGTGCGAGTAGACCGGTCATCGCTTGTATCCAATCTTGCGCAAGAAATCGTGCCGCCATTCGACATCGGAATCTGTCTCGACGCCTTTGGGCGACGAGCCGTCTATCACGCCGAGCACTCCCCTGCCCTGCTCCGTTTGCGCCACAATAACTTCCACTGGATTCGCGGTTGCGCAAAAAATGGTGCAGACTTCGGGAGTTTCGAGAATGCGGTTCTTGACGTTGATGGGAAACCCGCCGCATAGCGCGATGACGAACAGGTGTCCGGCGGCGATGGCGGACGCGTTGCGGGTGGCAATGGCTTTCAGCTCATGATCGTTTCCATCCACACGGATGAGGCAGGCTCCGGAGGCTTCATTGAACGCGATGCCGAATTTCATCTGCGGCACGGTGTTGACGATGGCTTCATAAATGTCTTCGACGGTTTTGATGAAATGGCTGTGCCCCACCAGGATGTTTCCATCCGGCGGCACTTCCAGCCGAATCGCATGCAGGTCCATGCTCTTAATTAAGCCACAGATTGATTCGCGCTAACTTTTTCGCGGGGCGCTGAAGCGGTGTCGAAGCAGTACGGCGATGGACTGGCGAATGGTTTTGGCGATCCGCATCTTGCATCCCGTTGCGTTTATATAGACGCGGATCGGCGCGATTCTGTTCAGCGATTGGGTCGGGCAATAGGCTGCGCTCCCTTGGAGCGCAGCCATACGGATCAGGGGCAGCTTGACTTCTGATAATAGTTGGTGCCCGGGGAAGGGTCGCAAGTTTTCTCGTTGCCGTTCATGCCGGCGATTCCGCAGATTGCACCGCTGGTGTTCGGACTCAGAGTCACATTGCTCTGAACGCAAGTGTTATCGTTAGCACCCGCCTGGACAAACACTCCGTATCCGGTCGGGTCACTCGAGCCGTTGAACCATTTCCAGCCGCCGTTGTTCGTCGCGCTACCTCCCTCGATGAGAACCCCTTTACTGGTGGACTCCCCGTCTACGATGATTCCGTGAATCTTGTTCGACGTCGCAGTCTCGTCGTTCAGGGTGACAATGGGGGCGCTTCCTGCGCCGATCCAATAGCCAGAAACGCCGTGGTTCTTTGCTGTGTTACCCGAAAGATAGCAGCTGACCGAACAGACGTCGATCTCGATTCCATAGTTGATGAGTACAGTCGTGCCGGTCGGTGGATATGGCGGTGCCATGTTCCCGCCGTTCAGGTACGCACCCCCGTCAATGGTGTTGCCGGTAACGGTCACATCCGAGGCTTTGATTTGGATACCGATCTGTCCTCCCGAACCGGGCTGGTTGCCTATGTCCCTACCGTCGACGTCGCCGCTGGCATTCCAAATGAGGGAATTGTTCGAGATCGTGCCGCTGCCTCCATTGGCGCCGATCGCCCCACCTCGGTACCCTGAGGCGGGGCTGCTGCTCCCGATATCGTTCCCGGTGATGAGGTAGCCGGTGGGGTAGCCGATGGTGGTGTCGCCGGTGGCGACCACCGCCCCGTCCAGCCCGCTTATGAAGGTATTGTATTCCACCGTGACGTTACTTCCATAGAATTCGAGTGCGTTCCGGGTACTGTTCTCGAATATGACGTCGTACACCGCCGCGGTCGCGGTGTTGTTCAGATTGACCTCGTGACACAGGTTACTCCCTGTGCATGTTGTCAAGAAACTCTCAAGGTTTGCATGGCTGTTTTCCCATGTCCATAGTTGGTTGTTCCCGTCGATGTGAAGGTTGGTGATCGTGAGGTTGCTGAGCCCCGGGCTGGCGGCCAGCATAATCTGGTGCGGCTTCGCACCTCGCTGGAGCGTCGTCGTCGTGCTCCCACTTCCCTGTCCTTGAATGGTGAGATGACTGCGCGATACGACGAGTTCGGCTGTACACGTGCCCCCGGCGCATAGCTGATTGCTGACTGGCGAAGTATTAAGCAGCTGCCACACGTTGCTCTGGGGACAGGCGTTGATGCCAGCAACTGGCGCACAGGCGTTGGAGAGAGTGCAGCTCGTCCCCGTCCCCGTAGCACTCAAACAGGTCCGGAAATCAGTGATATTTGTGCATACTGTCGTCCCACCGCACGACGCCGATAGTGGCGCCGCGGTGCTTAGGGCGATCGCAAATATTATCAGGAAGAAGGGCGCTCCCGTTTGAGCGCACCTGTTGTAACTTCGCGCAGATCGAGCGAGCATTTTAGTCTCCTTTTGGCAGGATATAGTTGGCTATTCCGCACGCTTAGGGCGGATCTACAACTTGGAAGGGGTATCGCTTGGTACTACCACTCTCAGTACTACCCCACAATACCACCGCATCTGAATAAAGCAAGCTTATTTTCGCCAAATGCGATTACGCGGCGTACTGATCCGTCGACCGGCATTTTAACTTCCAAAAGATTGTTAGCCGCAAACACAATAGGCAGCAACATTATCCGCGACGCGTCTGCGCCCGGCCACGGTGTTTCCATCCGAGGGATCTCAGGCGGAGTACTGATCCTTCTGGCTTGTGATACGGTAGCAGGTTGAACACACCGGAAACACAACCTCGCTGGAGCCTTTGGATTGCGGCAATCGGTGGGATGCTGTTCTGCAGCATTCTGTATAAATACACGCTCCGCGCCTGGTTCCAGGCGGATGACTTCGCGTGGTTAGGGCTCCGCCTTCACGTGCACAATGCACAGCAGCTTTGCTATGCGATGTTTGCTCCGCTTGCTCAAGGCAGTATTCGCCCTTTCAGCGAGCGGGCATTTTTCATGGGTTTCTACTCATTGTTCGGCATCCATGCCCTGCCCTACCGGATCGCCGTGTATGTGACGCAATTGGCTGTGATTGCATTACTGGCCGTGGTGGCTAAGAGACTGTGCAAATCTGTACTGGCTGCCTTCGTTGCGCCGATTCTGTGGGTGGCCAATAGCGCCCTAGCTACCCCTTTGACTTGGACCTGCGCCTACAACGAGATACTCTGTAGCGGCGTCTTCCTGCTGGCATTTTATGGGTTAATGCGCTACGTGGAAACAAATAACCCGCGCTATAACGTCCTGCAATGGGCCACGTTTCTGTTTGGTTTCGGTGTTCTAGAAATAAATGTAGTGTATCCATTTATTGCAATCCTCTATGTCGCATGTTTTGCGCGCAAGCTGATACGGCAAACGGTTTTGTTATTGATCCCATCCGCGATTTTCACGATCGTGTTCTTCGCCGTGAAAATCAAGCCTAAGAATGAGGCCTTCTACGCGCTGAGTGCCGGCCTCTCCACGCTGGGAACGCTGGCCAACTATTGGGGAATTGCATTGGGGCCAAGCGCCGCTGCCGAATATTTTTCGTGGGTCCGGCCGATCGCACTCGCGGCGACATTGATTCTAACATTCGCTGTTTTGGGTTTCGCCGGATGGAGAACTCTGCGAGGCGATCGGATTCCGATTTTTTGCCTGGGTTGGTTTCTGATCGCGCTCGCTCCTTTTCTGCCCATCCACAGCCACATCACTGACTACTACGTAATGGTGCCTGCTATCGGGCTGGCCTTACTGGGAGCCTGGGCGCTGGAGGTAGCCTTCAAAAGCGGGATGCTTGCTCAGGCCGCGACATTCGGAGTGCTGGCAGCCTATCTGGCGTTCCAGATCCCCACTGCTCGCGCGGCGAGCCGATATTGGTGGGCGCGCAGCGTCCCTTTGAAGCGGTTGGTTTTGGACGTCCAAAGTGTCCACGAGCGCGATCCGGGAAAGATAATTCTGCTGGATGGCGTGAGCGAACCAATATTCTGGCTGGGAGTTTACAATCACCCGTTTCGCTTGATCGGAGCGACCGATGTTTATCTAACTCCCGAAAGCGCCCGCAAGATGACGCCGTATCCGGAGCTCGCGAACATTGCCGACTACACTCTGCCCGAGGCTGAAGAGCGCGTGGCGTTAGCGCAAAACCGGGCGCTCGTTTACGCCGTCGACGACGGCCGTCTGCGCGATATCACGAAAGTTTTCAAGGCCACGGCCGTGGAAGGGACCATTGCTAGGCGAATCGAAGTTGGTCATCCACTCATGGAATCGCTACTGGGACCTTCCTGGTATGGTTCGGAAGGCGACTACCGCTGGATGCCCAAAGAAGCGTCGGTTCGCTTGGGTGCACCCAAAACTGGCGAAGGTGAAGTTCGCGTGGAAGCGAATTGCGCTCCCGTTCAAGTTGCAGCCCAGCCGCTGATCGCGTGGGTGACCATAGACGGCAAGGACGGCCCGCGCTCCACAATTCGCGACTGCAATCAGCCGGTGACTATTGCCGCTCCTGTACATGTGGCTCCGGGAAAGGAAGCCGTCGAGGTGGTCGTACATGTGGATCGAACCGTGCGCGTCGGTGCCGACCAGCGTGACCTTGGGCTGGCGGTCCGGATTATCGAAGTTGTGGAAAAGCCGTAGGAGACTACTTAGTTGTATGGGCGTGGGCAGGACGGCCCGTGCATGTATCCGCCGCGTGAGTAGACCGCGCCTCTTGCATTCGTTCCCAGGTTGCTGTCGCTTTGGATGCATACATCGCTGCCGGCGCCATCCTCTATCATGACGCCGAAGAATCGCGGCAAAGTGGGATAGGGGGCCCTCGGGCCGCGGTGTTGATCGTTGTGTTGAGACGTTACTCCTAGAATGGACACTGCCGAAACCTGCGCCAGACGGCCGCCGCCGGCGATCTGCACGCCATTCAGCCCATTGTTGTAAACAGTGTCATTCTCAATGGTGATGTGGTTGGCTCCATTGCCGATCCACATGCCGGAAATGGAGTTGTTGAAGATCTGGTTCGACCCGATGTAGACGTAGGACGCCTTGTCTATCTCGACCCCATAGTTGTGCAGTGTTTCCCGATTCTCGGAAGCCTCGGCCCATCCGCCGTTGATGGTGTTGTTCGTAATCTTGACATTCGTGCTTTTCCCGGACACATAAATCTGGCCGCCGCCGCAATCGGGAACACAATTTGAGTTGTGGTAGAAGGTGTTGTTTGAGATGATGCTGGCTTGAGCGGGATCCGTTCCGTTGGGCACGTCGTTGACGTTGATGGCGCCATTGTAATCCGAAACGTTGTTGGATTCGATCACGAACTGAGTGGCATTTGGTCCCCAGCCCAGAATGGCGGTTCTGCTGGGCCGCACGCCGTTCGCTGTTTGGCTGGCCCCGCCCGCCATCCGTTTGCCGAACGTGTTGTGGCGGAGCACAAAATGCGGTCCGTTGAAAAACATACTGAGCGAGGCCGAATCACAGAAATAGTTATCGGCCACCGTGACGTTGCTGCCTTCCACCGAAAGATCCTGGATTCCGTTCCCGGGCACCAACGAACTATTGCCGTCAATTTGCAAATTCCTTACGGTGACGTTCGAAGCAAATTTGTGAACCAGGATCATTTTCTTCAGCGCCGGATCCATTCTCTTTAACGTGGGTGGATCTTGACCGGGATCATTCGCGCCTTCCACGGTAGTATCCGAGCGGCGAATAGTCAAAGAAGCGCCGGAAATAGCGTACGGCGACGGCGAACTTCGCAACGCACAGACTAGCGGTTGACCAGCGGGCCGGTCCACACAGGCTTGGAGATCGGCAATGCTATCGACGACGATCCTCTGGGGTTCGGCGCACAACGAAAAGAGAGCCGCGAGGGAAAGCCACAGAAGCCAGCTTGGTGAATTAAGAACCGTCAAATTCGATTTTAGCTCACGGACTGGGTTGCGTGGGCTATAATCACGCTCTGTGTCCCGCCTTGCCAGAATCCTCGGGCTTCCCGCGCTACTGCTTTGCATCACGGTGGGTTTCTGCTGGAAGCTGACGCTCTCGACGCAGTACACCTGGCTCAACACCGGCGACGACATCAACCAGGTGGCGCCTTGGCTGCAGGTGCAGGCGGCGCAGTGGCACTCGGGGCATTTTCCGTTGTGGGATTCGCACCAACAAGCCGGAGTGCCGCTGGTCGGCCAAGTGCAGCCAGGGACATTGAATCCGCTGAACTGGATTCTCTTCTCCATGCCCCTACGCGATGGCTTCATCCAGTTTGCTTCCCTCAACTGGTATCGGGTGCTCATCCAATTTCTCGCCGTACTTTTCGGTTACCTGTTGGGCCGCGATCTTGGACTCTCGCCGACAGCCTGCGTATTGGGCGGGTGCGCGTTCGGCTTGAGCGGATTCATGGGCTGCATCGGGTGGCCGCAAAAAATGCTGAGCGCCCTGCTGCTGCCCTTGATTCTGATGTTCTTTCTGCGCGTGCTTCGTGGGGAAAAAGTGGTGGCGAATGCTGCCGCGTCAGGCGCATTGCTGGGCGCTTCTTTTCTCAGCGGCCATCACAATGTTCCGATCTTCTTCTGTCTAGTGATGGCCGGCCTTTGGATCTATTACTTCGCGGCGTTCCGCGGTGCTTGGCGGCGTAAGCTAGTTGCGGCGGCTGCATTCGCTGCCTGCTTCGTCCTGATAGCCGCGGCGCAGATCATTCCGGCCGAAGAGTTGGGAAAACTGTCCTTGCGCTGGGTAAATGCGCCGGCTCCCGTGGCCTGGGACGAGACCGTACCCTACAGCGTGCATGATGAGTTCTCCCTGTACCCGACGGCCATCCTGGACATTGTGATCCCAAGTTACCATCGTCCGAATTTCATCGGGCTGGTGGTAGTCACCTTGGCGCTGTTTGGTGCAGTCACGAAATGGCAGGAGAGAACAGTGCGGATTCTCTCCTCAGTCTCGCTGGCTGGCCTGTTTCTTGCCTTAGGAGGACACAGTCTCTTCCATGGCGTCCTGTACGCAGTGATCCCGGCCCTCGACAAAGCCCGCTCGCCGGATGTCGCGATCGCCATTTTCCAATTGGGAGTGGTGGTGCTGGCTGCATATGGACTGGATTCGTTACGGTCCTCGGAAGTAAGCCATCTCGCGCTCAAGATCGCAGTCCGGGTTCTCTCGATCACGGCACTGTTTTTGTATGCATCCCTGATCCTGATGATCAATTTGCGCCCCGCTACTACTGACGCGTACTCCTTTCTGGCCGAAGCTGCGTTGGTAGCTCTCTTACTGGCCGGTCTCCTTTTCGCCTGGAGCAAATCACGAGTCAGTAGCCGTGCGGCCGGAACGCTGATGATCCTATTGCTGCTGTTTGAAATAAACTTTGTCACCAATTCTTATCAACCGATGGAAAAAGCCGGCGAACTACATCGGCTGGACGATATTGCGGCTTTCCTGAAACAGAAACAGGATCTGCCCCGCGTCGACGTGGACGAAAAAGAGGTCAGTTTCGATTTCGGCGACTGGTACGGCATTGACCAACTGCGGGGATCTTTACCCGAGGCGTTGAAGCCCTTCGCGGAAATGCAAGGCTACCCGCGCTTCCCCACGTTGCTCGCAACGAATTATTTCATCGGGCGCAATCCCAAGACGCCGGACCAGATCTCTGCTTTTGAAGGCCGCAGCGGATTACATGTGTTCATAGACCCAAGCGCGTTTCCACGTGTGAGGATGGTGCACGCTGCGGTGGGAGTGCCGGATGATCAGGCTATGCAGATGGCTGTCCGGAACCCCGCCACGGACTTGAAGCGGACGGTGGTGTTGCTCGGCTCGGCGCCGGCTTTCGGAAACTGCGAAGGCGGGGATGACCTTGACATCCCCCGCTACCGTCCAACGTCGGTGGTGATCCGAGTCAACTCCCCGTGCCGCGGGATGGTGATTTTGGCGGACGCCTGGTTTCCGGGCTGGAAGGCATATGTGGATGGGAAGCCCACGCAAATTCATCGAGCCTACAATTTGCTGCGAGGCGTAGTGGTAGAAGGCGGCGGCCATGAAGTGGTGCTGCTCTACCGCCCGACGAGTGTCGTCACCGGCGCCGTCATGGCCGGCCTAGGGATTTTGCTCTGCGTGGTAATACAGGTAGCGCTACCACGGCCACAGAGTTAGCGGCACTCGTGGTATCCCGTGGCGCACGCACTCTTGCGTGCAGCATCGACACTCGTGGCGATGTCCCCCAAACGCCGAAATGAGTCTCAGCGCAGTACGCAAGAGTGCGTGCGCCGCGCTGTCTTCATCACCGTTGGTGGGCCAGCCGGCCCCATGGGCACTCCCCACCAGTCGCGGCTCACCTGCACTCTGCCTGTGCAAAAATAGAATCATCTCCTAGGCGAGTTTCATCCAATCTAGGATCAGGTGCGTCATTGCGTCTCAACCTTTTCATTGCCGTTTCTTTCGCGCTAATACTCAGCGCCTGCCGCTCGCGTGAGGTGAAATCCGCCGGCCCACCCCCACCAGTGCCGGTCACAGTGGCCCTGGCCACTGAAGAATCCGTCCCCGAGGAAATTCGCGCCATCGGCGGCGTTGAGCCTTCCGCCACGGTGCAAATCAAATCCCAAATCGCGGGCGAATTGACCGCCGTGCATTTCACCGAAGGCGGCAACGTCCAAAAAGGCGATCTGCTGATAGACATCGATTCTCGTCCCTATCAGGAGGCGCTACGCCAAGCCGAAGCCGCTACCGCCAAGGATCGCGCCCAATTGCAACAGTCCGAAGCCAATCTGGGCAAGGACAATGCCCAGTTGAAGAATGCCGAGATACTGGCCGCGCGCTATGATTCGCTGCGCAAAGAGGGCGTCACCTCGCGCGAACAAAGCGAGCAGATGCAAACCAACATGGACAGCCTCCGGCAATCCGTCCGCGCCGATCAAGCAGCCATCGAAAGCAGCCGTGCAAGCGTAGACACGGACATCGCGGCGGCCGAAAAAGCCAAACTCGATCTCAGTTATTGCCAGATCCGCTCGCCCATTTCCGGCCGCGCCGGTAACCTGTTGGTGCATCCCGGCAATCTGGTGAAGGTCAGCGATGTGGCGCTGGTTGTTATCAATCAGATTGAGCCGATCTTCGTGAGTTTTGGCGTACCGGAACAGTACCTGGGCGATATCCGCAAGAACAATAGCGATAGCAAGCTGCCCGTCCAGGTTTCGCTTCAGGAGGATGCGCACAAGATCGCCCATGGGTTTCTCTCTGTGATCGACAACACGGTAGACAACACCACTGGAACTATCCGCCTGAAGGCGACTTTCGACAACCGGGAACGCGTCCTATGGCCCGGGCAGTTGGTCAATGTCGGGCTGACTCTCGACACGTTAAAGAACGTCACGATAGTTCCGGCGGAAGCAGTGCAAGCCGGTCAGCAAGGGCAGTTCGTTTACGTGGTAAAAGCGGATAAAGGCGTTGAGCTGCGTATGGTAACGGTGGGGCGGACGTTGGAGAAACGAATCGTCTTGGATAAGGGGGTTGCCGCGGGCGAAACTGTTGTTACCGACGGCCAGCTTCTGTTGTATCCAGGCGCCCACGTGATACCCGTCGCCGCGGAGAAAACTGAACCGGGAGCCAAGGGCATATGAACATCTCCCGCATCTTCATCGATCGGCCGATCATGACGGCGCTGGTGACCTTCGCCATTCTGCTGTTCGGGATCGTGGGTTATCGCGCTCTTCCTGTGGCCGCGCTGCCCAGCGTGGATTATCCAACCATTCAGGTAGTGGCGTCTCTGCCGGGCGCGAATCCCGAAACCATGGCGTCGTCGGTGGCTACTCCGCTCGAGCGCGAATTCTCAACCATCGCGGGCGTGGACAACATGAGTTCCACGAATTCGCAGGCCACCACCGTCATCACCGTCCAGTTCGATCTCAGCCGGAACATTGACGCTGCCGCGCAAGACATTCAAGCCGCCATGACCAAAGCCGGTGGACAGCTTCCGCCCAACATGCCGCGGCCGCCCTCCTACCAAAAAGTCAATCCGGCCGAGCAGCCCATTCTTTTTATGGCACTGGGGTCCGACACGCTCCCCCTCTACACCGTAGACGAGTATGGACAAACGCTGCTCGCCGAACGGATCTCGATGGTCAGCGGCGTTTCGCGCGTGCAGATTTTCGGATCGCAGAAGTACGCTGTGCGCGTTCAGGTGGATCCGGACGCGCTGGTATCGCACGACATCGGGATCGATGAAGTTCAGCGGGCTATCGGACAAAGCAATGTGAATTTGCCGACCGGCAAACTATGGGGCGACAAGCAGGCATTCACTGTTCAATCCAGCGGCCAACTGATGAATGCAGCGGCGTATCGGCCGATGATCGTGGCCTATCGCAATGGAAACCCGGTGCGCTTAGAGCAGCTCGGCCGCGTGATCGACGGCGTGGAAAACGACAAAGCTGCGGCTTGGGCGAACGGTGAGCGCTCGGTGATGTTGGGAGTACAACGCCAGCCTGGCGCCAACACGGTGCAGGTGGTGGACAATGTGCGGAAGCTGCTGCCGGTGTTTCAGAAGGAAATTCCACCTTCCGTGCATCTCAACATCATGTTCGATGCGTCGGAATCCATCCGAAAATCGATCCGCGACGTGGAGTTCACTCTCATTCTGACCATCTGCCTGGTGGTGATGGTGATCTTCCTGTTCTTGCGTAACCTGTCAGCTACGGTGATCCCCGGCGTGGTGGTTCCCCTGTCGGTGGTGGGCACGTTCGCCGCCATGTATCTGCTCGGCTACAGCTTGAATAATTTGTCGCTGATGGCCTTGACGCTCTCGGTGGGGTTCGTTGTGGACGACGCCATCGTCATGCTCGAAAATATCGTGCGCTACATGGAACTGGGACATTCGCGCATGGAGGCCGCGAAGCTGGCATCGCGCGAGATCGGATTCACCATTGTGTCCATGACCATTTCACTCGTCGCCGTTTTCATTCCGGTATTGTTCATGGGCGGAATAGTCGGCCGGCTGCTGCACGAGTTTTCGGTCACTATCACGGTTGCGATCCTGATATCGGGCTTTATCTCGCTGAGCTTGACTCCCATGCTGGGAAGCCGTTTCCTGCGCATCGATCACAAGGCGCGGCACGGCCTGTTGTACCGGGCGCTCGAGAGTGGATTCGACGGGATGACGCACGTTTACGAGTACACGCTGAAGGCCGTGTTGCGCCGTCAATTCGCTACGATTGTGTTCGCGCTAGCATTGCTGGGCGGGACATTTTGGTTGTTCTTTACCATGCCAACAGGTTTTATACCCAGCCAGGACAGTGGGTTCGTTTTCGGTGCTACGCTCGCCAGCCAGGACATTTCGTTCGATTCGATGGTGAAGCATCAAACCGCTGCGATGAAGATCCTGCAGAAGGATCCGAACGCGGTGAATGTGGGTTCGTTCCTCGAAGTTGGCCAGTTCTTGCCCACCCCAAATTCAGGCGTGGTCTTCATGACGTTGAAACCTCGTTCCGAGCGCGCACTCTCGGTGGATCAGGTCTTGGAGGAGTTGCGCGGAAAGCTGTTCAGCGTGCCGGGAATGCTGGTGTTCCTGCAGAACCCGCCTCCCATCACGATCAGCGGACAGGTGACCAACAGCCTCTACCAAATGACTTTGCAGAGCGCCAATCTGCATGAGATCTACGATTGGGCGCCGCGCCTGGCGATGAAGATGCGAACGCTGCCAGGATTTCTGGATGTAAACAGCAACCTGCAGATTTCGAGCCCGGAAGTCAATCTGGATATCGATCGCGATCGTGCTCTGGCTTTGGGCGTATCGCCCGAACAGATTCAGGATGCGCTTTATTCCGCTTATAGCGCGCGGCAGGTATCCACCATTTATACGCCGGCGAATCAATACTCGGTGATCGCGGAAGTAGAGCCCCAATTCCAGCGCAGTCCGGATGCGTTGTCCAAACTCTACGTTCGCTCGTCGCGTGGTCCGTTGGTGCCGCTGAACACATTAGTACACGTTACGCGCACCGTCGGTCCGTTGAGCGTAAATCACTTTGGTCAGCTTCCCGCCGTTACGCTGTCTTTCAATCTGAAGCCCGGATATTCCCTGGGACAAGCCGCCGATCAGGTCTCGGACGCTGTGCGCGAGCTGCGCATGCCCGCGACCATCAGTGCGAATTTCCAGGGTACGGTGAAGGAGTTCCAGAAATCGTTTCAGGGGATGTCGATTCTGCTCATCGTGGCGATTCTGGTTATTTATATCGTGCTGGGAATCTTGTACGAGAGCTTCATTCATCCAGTGACGATTCTTTCTGGGCTACCCTCCGCGGTGTTCGGCGCACTGCTCACGCTGCGGCTGTTCCATAAAGAGCTGGATCTCTACGCGTTTGTCGGCTTGGTAATGCTGTTCGGTGTGGTCAAGAAAAACGCCATCATGATGATCGATTTTGCCCTGGAAGCCCAGCGCGTGGAAGGCATGAACCCATTCGACGCCATCTTCCGCGGCGCTACGCTGCGCTTCCGCCCGATCATGATGACCACGGTGGCCGCACTGTTCGGAACACTCCCCATCGCCCTGGGAGTGGGCGAAGGCGCGGATGCCCGGCAGCCCTTGGGTCTAGCCGTTGTGGGCGGGTTGCTGGTCTCCCAATTCCTGACTCTGTACATCACACCGGTAATTTACATCTACATGGAGCGATTGCAATCCAGCCTGCGGGGCCGCAAGGCAGTGACGCCGAGCGGTCAGCGCGAAGTGGTGCCGGTGTAGGCTCGTAGGCTCGTGAATTTGGCGATCGCTGAGTAGTCACGATCGCGATGCCACACTGGTACGTTGTTCTGAATGGCAATGGCCGCGATCAGGCAATCGGTGGAAGAGCGGATCGTATATCCTTTTTGACGCCCTCGCCGATAAATCTCCGCGGCTTCGAGAAACACAGCCACCCCCACGGGATCACTCAAGCGCGGAATGGCAAGAAAGTCCTCTCGGAAGACGCTGGTGCGTGGGCCTTCGAGGAGTCCCTGAAGAACCTCTTGGATGATCGGTCCACACGTAACAAAGCTCAGCAATCGATCCGCGTCCAGCCAGGCCACATTCTTGCGCCGGAGCAGGTTGATCCAAACGGAAGTATCCACTAAGATCAACGCTTGGACCCCTTGCGTCCCGCTAACGGCCGTTTCCTTCGGGGCTGATCCTCACGCATCTCGGAAAGGTCACCTTGCCATAGCCCGCTCCCGAAAAAACTTGGGATCTCCAGGATCTTCTTCACACGCAACGTCTCGGCAAGGGCGAGGTTGACGGCAGCGGAGTAGGTCTTGACGCCAAGAACGCGGGTCGCCTCGTCAAGCAGATTCTCGTCGAGCACAAGATTTGTACGTCTCATGTGTATAGTGTACAGTAAACAGATTGCTCTATTCGTACCTTAATGCTTCCACCGGCGCGATGCGCGTCGCGCTCCTGGCGGGGTATAGCGTCGCGATGAAGCTGATGAAAATTGCCGTGACGGCGATCCAGATACCGTCCTGCCAGCGCGCATTGAACGGAACGTAAGCCAGAGAGTACACCTCGGCGTTCAAATGCAGCCAATGGTAATGGTCTGCCAGGTACGAGAGGGAGTAGCCGAGCGCCAGGCCGATCAGCGTCCCCACCACGCCGATCAGCAGCCCCTCCAGCACGAAGATCTTTCGGATCTGCTGGCGTTTCGCACCCATCGACATCAGCACCGCTATGTCGCGGTTCTTCTCCACCACCATCATGATCAGCGTGATCAGAATATTGAGCGCCGCGACCAATTGGATGAGGCCGATCGTAAGCGCCGTCACTACTTTTTCAGTATTCAGAGCACTCAGGATTTGCTGGAATTGCTCCATCCAGGTTTTCGCTGCGATCTTTTTACCGGCTATCTTTTCGGCCGCCTCGGCCACCTGCGGTGCTTGATAAATATCGTCCAGGCGGAGTTCGATGGTGTTTACGACGTGACCCTCGTTCAGGATCTCCTCGGCTGAACTCAAAGCAGTGAAGGCCCAAAAGGAGTCCACCACATCGACGCCGGATTCGAAGGTCCCTACTACGCGGAACTTGTACGAAATCAGGCTCAAGTGCATGCCGAGCGGGGTTTCGACCCATTGGGGACCGACCACCGTAACCACGCTGTGTAGTAGCATCCCCGTCTTCTGTGCCAGGCTCGAGCCTAGGATGATGCCGGGTAGCCCGGTGGTGTTCTTCAATTCGTCAAACGACCCTTCCTTCAGATGCCGCAGAATATCTGGCGGATCTTCCAGAGGAATGCCTTTCAGTTGCGCGCCTTCTATCTGGCCCAAGCCGGGTGGCCCAGACATTACCACTTTGCCGTAAAGCACGGGCGACACGCTCACGACATGTGGGAGCTTTTGCAATTGAGGATCGAGTTCCGCCCAATTTGAGATTCCTTGGGATGAATCTTTTTCGAGCAGCATGACGTGGGCCGTTGCGCCGAGCAAGCTGCGCTGGAGAGTCGTGCGAAATCCATTGTTGATGGCGATGCCGATCACCAGCGCCATCACGCCGGCGGCCACGCCAACAATGGAAATTACCGTGATCACCGAAATCACGGTTTGCTTGCGCTTCGCGCGCAAGTAGCGCATGGCCACGAACAGTTCAAAAGTATTAGCGGTCTGACTCATCGTCGGCGGCTTGCACTAGGGGGCGCAGAAGCGGGAACAGAATTACATCGCGAATGGAGCGGGTGTTCGTCAGGATCATGGTCAGCCGGTCGATCCCGATGCCTTCCCCGCCCGTGGGCGGCATTCCGTAGGAAAGCGCGCGGACGTAATCTTCATCCATCTGGTGTGCCTCTTCGTCACCCTTTTCGCGCAGGGAAAGCTGCATGTCGAAGCGGCGGCGCTGTTCGGTTGGGTCGTTCAGTTCGGTGAAGGCGTTCGCTATTTCCATCCCCGCCACATAGATCTCGAAGCGCTCCACAAAATCGGGATCGCTGGGTTTGTTTTTCGACAGGGGCGAAACCTCAATCGGGTAATCGAAAACGATGGTCGGTTGGATGAGCGTGGATTCAATGCTGCGCTCAAATGCATCCACCAGCGCCTGGCCCTTCAGGCTCGGATCGGCCACGGCATCGCGCATGCTGACCCGCCGGAAGTTGCCGAAATCGATCTTCTCGCCTTGATATTCCACCACGGCGGAGCCGGTGGCATCGATGGCGGCCTGCCGCAACAACTCTTCGGAAAGATCCATCATCCCGAGGTAATCGGTATAGGCCTGATAGAACTCGAGCATCGTAAATTCCGGATTGTGCCGTGTTGAGATGCCCTCGTTACGAAAGTTGCGGTTAATCTCGTAGACGCGTTCCAATCCGCCTACTACCAGGCGCTTGAGGTAAAGCTCCGGCGCGATCCGCATATAGAGATCAATGTCGAGGGTGTTGTGATGCGTCCGGAACGGTCGCGCCGCCGCGCCGCCATAAACCGGTTGCAGCATGGGTGTTTCCACTTCCAGGAACCCGTGTGCCTCCAACTGGCGCCGCATGGAAGCCACGATTTTCGCGCGCGTCACGAATACATTCCGGACTTCGGGATTTGCGATCAGATCCAGGTAGCGCTGACGATAGCGAATCTCAACGTCTTCCAAGCCATGCCATTTTTCCGGCATCGAAAACAGCGTCTTGGCGAGAAAATATAAACGCTCGGCGTGTATGCTGAGCTCGCCGGTTCTGGTGCGGAACAGGTAGCCCTCGACGCCGATGATATCGCCCAGATCCAGCTTCTCGTAAAGGGCGAAGTCCTTCTCACCCACAGCGTCCTTGCGGATATAAATCTGCAGCCGCTCGCCGTTTTGCAAAAGATGCGCGAACCCGGCCTTGCCCATCCGCCGGATTGTCGAGATGCGGCCGGCCACCTTCACGGGCACGCGCGGCTCCAGCTCGGCCGCCGTCTTGGCGGTGTACTCCGCGAGTATTTGCGGAATGGTGTGCGTGAAATCGAAGCGGTGACCGTACGGCTGAAAGCCTAGCGCCTCAATCTCCGCGATGCGGCTGATGCGCTGCTGGTACAACTCGTCTTCAAGGGACATTCTAACTCCAGCGTACAACGGGAGCACGGGCTCCCTCAGAATCCGTGAAAAAATGGTTCGCAGGCGAAAGCGCCGGCGCCACCTAATCGTAAGTCCTTGTGCGTCAATGTGGGGCAGACGCTTTCATCTGCCAACCCCGCGCTCATGCCGATTTTTTCGTGGCGACCGTGAGCGACCGGTGCCTGAACTAGCGCCGGACGATTACTTCTCTGAGATGATCCCGTGTCAAAAAGAATTTGACCGAATTGTATTTCTGAAACAATTTCTCGAGGCTGCGATTGTTGAAGTACTGCGCGGGCTTGCGCTCCCCGCGAGGAGTCAACGACAGCGTCTTCGATTCCACGATGCGGTAGTTATAAAGCGGCACCAGATTGGCCTTCTCTTCGGCATGAAAGAAAGCCAACAGCGCGGATTGCGGCCGCAGTACGTGGAACAGCCTATCCACGGTCTCCTGCAATAGCGGCGGCGCCAGAAACTGCAGAGTATCCCAAACCAGCGCGCCGTCGAAACTGCGCTCGGAGAAATCCAGGCTCTCGCGCAGGAAGTAATCCGCGCGGCGTGGATCGGCCTGGTTGGCTACAAAATCCCCTTCACCACCAAACGCTTCATCCAAAGTGTGCAGGATATCGTTTGAGAAGATACGATGGCCCAGCGTGGTGATGAAGCTGACATTGGCCTGGCTCGCACCCGCGAAATCGAGTATCGATAAATTGGCTTGATCCTGAATGGAACTGAAAAATTGGTCCAGCCCGTTGCTCGCGCGGGTGTGCGCCTGTGTGGAGGAGGCTACGCTCCGGTCCGGCGAATATAGGGAGGGCGAACTGGTTTCTGTTCCCCGCCGGTCTCTTAGCAAAGAATTACCTTTCCCGACCGCGCCAGGCTGGTCAACGTTTCATTTCGCCGGATAACGCCGACGAGGGAGCCGACGCGGCTGCTGCGTTCGCCGCTGGAGCGGGCGTGGCAACCACCGGTTTCGGCGTTGGCACAGCGGCGGGTTTGCTGATCTCGGGCCGAGCGATATCAATGCTGCCCTTGAAATAAGCGCCGTCTTCAATTACGATGCGCGCAGTCTTGATATCGCCCACCAGCTTGGCGTCCTTGCGGATGTCAATCTTGTCGGACGCTTCCACGTTCCCATGAATAGTTCCGAGGACAACTATCTCGCGCGCTTTTACACCGGCTTGCAACTTGCCGTGTGGACCCACCGTCAAGCGGTGTTCCTGAAGCTCCACCGATCCGTCAATCTCCCCGTCGATAGTCAAATCCTCGCGGCTGAATATCTGGCCCTTGATCATCACCGACTTCCCAATTACGGCCGGCCCCCTCATTTCGGGAGAATGATGGCTGCTGGCGGGTGCGGTGGACATGGGCGGGTTCTCCTTGGATTGGCTGGTCGATGCCGCCGGCGCGTTGGACGACTTGGGCGGGTACTCTTCTTCTTTCCTTTTATTCCACATGATGATTCCCTTTCATAAGGATGAAACTATGTTACTACTGTTCTGCCAGGTTTTGCGCGGCTGGGATAGAAACCTGCCCCAGCCCCGCAGCGCCTGGTCAATGATAGGGTATCTGATGCAGGCCGGGACGTCCCTCGAAGTCATCTATAGCGAACGAACGTCAAGACATTGGCTCCATCGCCTGCGGCGGCTAATAGAGCCTCCGGCTCCGTTCATTATGAATCCCGCCGAGCCCAAGGATTTTCCCCTCGGCCGTTGGAATCTCTGTATCGGCGGGGCTGGCCGTGTGATGCATGGCTATGTCAACCTCGATCTTTTTGCGATGCCTGGAGTGGATGTGGCCGCGGATGCCGCCGGGCTTCCCTTCCCGCCGGGAATTTTTCAGCGCGTGGAATGCGACGCGGTTCTCGAACACGTTCGCGATCCCGCCCAGGTGATGTGCGAAATCCGCCGAGTGCTGGCGCCGGGCGGTTATCTACATCTGGTGACGCCCTTCTGTCATCCATTTCACGAGTATCCAAAGGATTTTCGAAGATTCACTCTGGATGGCCTTAAGCAGCTCGCCGGCGGAATGGAAGTTGTAGCCGAGGGCTGGCGCACCGGCCCTACCGCAACTCTACTCGTGATCGTGATCGAATACGGGAAACTGTTGTTTCCCTTTCGGGCCTGGCGAGCCGTGACGCATGTGACCCTGGGATGGCTGCTGTTCCCGCTGCGCTACCTGGACTTGTTGCTGTTTCGAGCGGCCAATGCCGGGAGGATCGGCAATCATTGTTATGTCTGGCTTCGGAAGCCGAAGGCCTAGGGGTTAGGGGCTGGGGACTGTGAAGCCTTCGTTACCAGGTAGCGGTAGCTTTCCCACTCCGGGCCGGCCGATTCGTCGGCTGCGATATCCAGGATTTCACCGCCATGTCCCGCCAACAATTGGACCACTTCTCGTTGCGGGATTCCGCGCATCACCACGCGGGGCCTGATGGGGTGCAGCATGGGATCGAATAGCTCATGCGCCAATGAACGGACTCGGGCTAAACTCCCTGCGCGGCGGCTGGGCAGTTGAAACAGCAGCAGGCCGTCTCGGTTCAGCACTCTGAGAAACTCCGCGATGTATTTTTTTGCGTAGCGCGCGGGCATGTGCTGCAGCGTGATGCTGGAATAGATAAAGTCGAACTGACCTTCCCAAAAACGGCGTAGATCGCCGGTCTCGTTCAGTATGTATTCCGAGCGTCCACCGGAATGTTGGTATTTGCGAGCGTGCTGGATCATGGCCGGCGAGATATCCACTCCGCACACATGCTCAAAATGCGCAGCCAGCGCTTCGGTAAGACGTCCGACACCGCATCCGAAGTCCAGCGCACTCTTTTTCTGACGTAAGGGCCGAAAGGATTCCCCATAACGCAGCATGGATTCGATTTCGAAGACACCACTCTGGAAGAACTTCTCGACGTCCCAAGGGACATCCTTCTTTTCTTCCGGCCGAGCCAGAATAGCCCGCATAGGATCCTGGCGCCCAAGCGAATCCCAATGCTTCTGCAGCGAACGAAGGTTCAACCTCAATTATCAACCACCGTTGAACCGAATAACCGGACAACCGAACAACCGAATAACCGCGCGGGTGGGCCCGAGCGATGAGATAATGAACTTAGATGTCCAAATCACGGGAGTTGGAACAGCGTCTCGAACGCACCGACCAACAGCTGCGGTTGCTGCAAAAGATCAGCCGCTGCATGGTGCGCGACATGAAACTGCAGGACGCGCTGGATGTTGTGGTTGGGCTAGTGGTGGAGTTCATGGAATGCGACTCCTGCCTGCTTTATCTGCTGGACGGTAAAGAACTGGTCCTACGCGCATCCAACCGGGCGCATCCTGCTGCGGTAGGCCGCGTCAAGTTGGCGCTTTCCGAAGGACTGACGGGTTGGGTAGCGCGCGAGAAGCGTTTGCTCGCGATCTCGCGGGAGGCCTACCATGACACGCGCTTCAAATTCTTCAGCGACCTTCCGGAAGATACTTACGAAGCTTTTCTTTCGGCGCCCATTATCTCGCGCCGCGGCGTAGAAGGCGTAATCAACGTGCAGCACCGCGATCCGCATCCTCATTCGGGAATGGAAATGGAACTTCTCACCACCGTCGGCGAACAAATCGGATGTTTACTGATTCTTTCGAGAACAGAACCGAAGGTGGGAGATGGCGATCTAGTATTGTCGTCGGGCTCGGACCGTGTCAAAGGTAACTAACCGGACAAGACAGAGTCTTGTCCTACTGCTGGCCCTTCCAGGAGTCCTCGCGGCTGCCGAACGTTGGAAGATTCAATTCTTCTATGACAAAGCGGATTCCGGGCTCACTATCCAGGATCTCAAGTGTCCTTCAACCAGCCATTGCGTTGCCGTCGGATCCGTTGAGGATCGGAAAGGCCATGCCAAAGGTGCGCTGATATCCACCCGAGACGGCGGCCAGCATTGGGGTCTCACCGATATCAGTGACGAACCCATCTCGCTGTTCTTTCTGAATGACTCCCTGGGTTGGATGGCCACTCCTCGTGGAGTGTGGTCCTCGAGTGACGGCGGCCAAACTTGGAAGAAGGTGGAGGGTTTAAAAAAAGGTATTCTCGAAGTCTATTTCCTGAACCCACTGCATGGATATGCAATCGGCTTCCCGAAAGCCGTATACGAGACCGCCAACGGCGGCAAGAGCTGGACTAAGCTGGCGGCTGCTGATAAACCCCAGACCGGTGTCGAGAACGTGGTGTACGAGTGCATCTCGTTTCAAGGCCAAAATGGCATTATTGCTGGTAATGCGACGCCGCTGGGAGCGGATGAGACGCCTGCGTGGCTGAATCCGAAGGAGGTGCGGCTGCATCGGGAGCGGAAATCCACGCTGATAGTTCTCGAAACCAAGGATGGCGGCGCCAATTGGGAACCGTTCACCGCTTCAGCGTATGGCGAGATCAGCCAACTGCTGATAGCGAAAGAGGCCTTCGTAATAGCGCTTTTCGAATATCACAATTACTATGCGCTGCCTTCCAGAGTTTACAAGGGAAAGTTCGGAACCAGTATGGACGTTATCTTTGGCGAGCGTGATCGCGCGGTGACGGACATCGCGTTGCTCCAGGACGGTGGGGCTTTGATAGCCGCCGTGGAACCGCCGGGTTCTTCCAATCAGGTACCGGTCCCAGGCAAGCTGAAGATGCTGCGCAGCGCGAACTTAAAGGTGTGGGAAGAGATGGATGTAGACTATCGAGCGGTCGCGCAACGCGCAATTTTATCCGCGCCGGATGCCGATCACGCGTGGGTGGCTACGGATACAGGTATGATTTTGACGCTGGACAAAGGCTCGAAGTGAAACCACCGATCAATCCCGAAACAGACTCGCCCGCTGCTGTTTTATCCACATCTTGTTCACAGTCCGTAACTCGCAAGTCACTGAATCTACATAAAATAAAACCATTGGAAAACAGATTGTAACCCGCATTTCATCGTTGACTCATAGAGCGTTTCAGGGCAACATGGACATGGTTCCAAGAGGTTCAGAGAGCAGTAAGCCTGGTAGACGGTAGCGAACCTGAAACGATGATCCGTAAGCGGGTAGTTGACAAAATTGATTAACGCTTGCGGGGAGCGAAGGGAAAACGGGCCGGAGACAAAGGCAAGTTTCTCAGACCTAGCCGCTGACTGAGCGCTACGATCCGGAAGGATGAAAGTCCTGAAGGGGAGCGGAGGTTGGTGGAAGTTTGAGAGCTTTGGGCTTGGAAGACGGCAACGGGCTTTGGACGATGAACATACCCCGGGCTGTGTAAAAAACACAACCGAGGATGGGAGTTCAAGGCCGAACGGGCTGGATGAAAAGTTCAGAGTTGCGTCGAAGAGATAGGGCAGGAGCATTGACCTCGCTACGGTGGCTTTCGAAAGGGAGCAGTCGGTGCGGGCGAGCTAAAGTCTGTTTCGAGACGCGGGCTTCTAGCAGGTAGAGAAGGCAGATGGGTTCTGGAGCACTGATCCGAGGCCGTGTAAAAGTGGCAGCGGGGAGCAAGAGGACAGCGTCTCAACTACACTGCATGCTAAGTTCTGACTGTGCATGCCAGTCGGAGAACGGACTGCTTGATGGGTCACTTGGAACCATTTTTGTTGATCGAGGGGGGCAGTAACTGTGCCCAGGCCACCGCTCCCGCCCGGGTAGCGAAGGTGCCAGTGGCTGCCCACGTCTAATCCCACCTCACCTTGATCCTCACGCCGTGATCTTATCGAGAGTCGCGGCGGTATTGCGTTTCACGTAAGCATCCCGGTATGCGGCGAACGCTTTGGCGAGCTGATCCACAACTTCCAGACCGCGGCTGCTTACTGTCAATCCTTCTATGTGGGAAACGGGCATTAGGTCGCGCGTGGTAGAGGTGATGAAGACCTGGTCCGCGCGTTCCAGATCTTGCGGCAGCAACGTCTTCTCGACAACGGACAAGCCCGCAACGCGGATCTCATCCAGCAGCAGTTCGCGCGAGACTCCTGGCAGGCATCCGGATGTTAGCGGCGGCGTGGCCACTTCCCTGCCCGTGGC
>DASYNU010000224.1:0-13989 GCA_036008345.1 Bryobacteraceae bacterium | reverse complement strand
GAGGTCCGCCACCTCTATCGCGGCTCGCTGATCAAAAGCAGCAATCCGAAAACTGCTGCTTGTGTTAAACGTTTGAAGTATTCGCACATCCGCCTTCACCAAAAACTCACTCAGTGCCGGAGTTGGGATCAGTATTTTCGTCCTGGTCTTTCGCAACTCAGCAAGAAGCAGATCGATCCGTTCTTTTAGGCGCGGGGTTACCTCCTTCTCAGCAGCTTGCTCGTCAAACGCGAGGATAAGGAAACCGGCGTCAAAAGCGACCATTATTCACCGTGTCTCAATTTATTGAGATCCTCCAGTGGAGTCGCCGACTCGCCCCAATCACTCACCTTTTCGGAACGCACCGCGATCGCAAGGGCGTCCAAGGGCGTGTCCTTCAGAACCTTGAAATCGTGAATTGTGAATCTCATCAGCTTCCAGTCTCCGACCTGGTTACGTTCCCAACGTCCGGTTCCAGTGACTCGAACGGGCGAACTGTAAATGTGTGGAGCGATGCGTCTGATCAGCGCTCTACTCGCGTGGCATACATACGTTTTCCCTTCGTCTTCAAGGTGGACGGTTGGGGGATTGTCCCGACCCCCTACGGTGACAACGATTCCATCAAGTGTACCTGCCTGGGAAAATGGCAGAATCTCCCGCAAGCGATCTCTTCCCGGGAACTCGATAATTTTGAAATCTTCAGATGGCTTTATCAGCGAGGCCTTGGCGTTGTCTCGCGCCAGCCGATCATCGATCGCGCGGTAAGCTCTCATGGCGTCTTGTGGCCCATCGCTTGACTTTACAAGAGCAAGACGTTCACGAATTTTCGGGACATCGGGGGCGTCGATCAATATTTTCGGCTTGACGCTGCCCTCCTCAACTCCCGTCAAATGCACACTAGACTTATGACCCAATAGAACAGCCAAATCCGCGAGGTACTGAGCCAGCCTGGCCATTGGCATAGTTTCCCGCGTGTAGGTGTCTATCCAGAATTCATACACTTCCGGCTCAGCCATATGATACGCTCCTAGCCGAAGGGCCGCGCGCAGTGTTAGCCGTACCGCTTGTGGCAGCAGTTATCATGTTCGCAGGATTTGAGAAAGGGCCGTGAACTACGAATCGCGGCCCTTTCGGCTTCAAGCCCTTTCGTTCTTACTTTATAGGTACCAGAGGATGCGCGCTCTCGGTCCAATCCTTTGGGAGCCACAAGACGCTAACTGTTCGAATCCCTGCACGCATTGTACCCAAAGTCGAACTCCGAAGGATATCGACAGGTGTCGCCTGCCAGAGTGGATAACTAATTCAGACCGGTTGCTCGATAGGAACTTTCTATCCCCCCGATAGAACTTTCCGATAATGTCATGGTCTTCAGTAGAGGATGATGGACTATGCCTTATCGATTCTGGGTGGCGCTGCTAGCGCCGGCCCTCGCCGTGGCGCAAGCCCTGCCGCCGGCTACCGAGACTCGTCTCAGCAATCTGGAGGCTGCGGTCAAATCGGCGCAAAGCGCCGGCGACAATGCCTGGATGCTGGTCAGCGCGGCGCTGGTTCTGATGATGACTGGGCCCGGCCTGGCTTTGTTCTATGGCGGCTTAGTCCGCCGTAAGAATGTTCTCGGCACCATGATGCACAGCTTCGCTCTGATGGCGGTAGTCAGCATCGTGTGGGCCATCGTCGGCTACAGTCTGGCTTTCGGCGATGGGAACGCCTTCTTCGGCGACCTCAAATATTTGTTTCTGAATGGAGTGGGTGGCGCGCCCAACCCGGATTACGCCGCTACCATTCCACAGCAGACTTTCATGATCTACCAGCTCATGTTCGCCGTCATCACGCCAGCGCTCATCTCGGGCGCTTTCGCGGAGCGGATGAAGTTCAGCGCCATGCTGCTGTTCACCGTGCTGTGGCTGCTGATTGTCTATTTCCCGCTGGCGCACATGGTGTGGGGCAAGGGCGGATTTTTGAACGCGTTCTCGGGCGGAAAAGTCCCGTGCTTCGATTTCGCGGGTGGAACGGTTGTGCATATCAGCTCCGGCGTTTCGGCGCTGGTGTGCGCGCTGTATCTGGGCAAGCGGCGCGGCTATATGACCGAGCCGATGAAACCGCACAGCCTGGTGATCAGCGTGATCGGCGCGTGCCTGCTGTGGGTGGGCTGGTTCGGATTCAACGCGGGTAGCGCGTTGGCGGCATCGGCGCTGGCTACCAGCGCGTTCGTGGCTACGCATTTCGCGACAGCTGCCGCAGCCCTGGGTTGGATGTTCGCCGAGTGGATCAAGAACGGCAAGCCCAGCATGTTGGGCGCAATCTCGGGCGCGGTGGCTGGCTTGGTAGCTGTGACGCCCGCGTCCGGATTCGTAAAACCGTTTCCGGCCATGCTAATCGGATTGGTGGCCGGGGTGGTGTGCTTCCTGATGGTCACGGCCGTAAAAAACAAGTTTGGATATGACGACACCTTGGACGCGTTCGGAGTGCATGGCGCGGGCGGGACTATCGGCGCGCTGCTGACCGGCGTGTTTGCCACTAATGCCGTCAACGACGGGTTGAAGGATTCCGCCGGTAAGCTGCTGCCGTTGGGAATGGTGGATGGCAACAGCGGGCAGGTGCTGAACCAGGCCATTGGCGTCGCGATTTCCTGGGTGCTGGCCATCGTAGGGACGCTGATTATTCTCAAGATTTGCGATTTGTTGTTGGGCGTCCGCGTCTCAGCCGATCAGGAGCTGGAGGGATTGGACGTCAGCATGCACGGCGAAGAAGGATATAATCTCGAAACATAGTATGGGGACCAGCCCCGAGGCCAAAAATCAGCCATGAAAAAAATCGAAGCAATCATCCAGCCGCATAAACTGGAGGACGTCAAAGAAGCGCTGAAGGCCATCGGCATCGACGGGATGACCATCACTGAAGTCCGTGGGCACGGGCGTCAAAAGGGCCACAAGGAAGTCTATCGAGGGATGGAATACCAGGTGGACCTATTGCCGAAGGTGAAGCTGGAGATGGTGGTGCCGGCGGCTCGAGCGGATGAGGTGATTCAAACCGTGGTGGCAAGCGCCCGTACCGGAAAGATCGGAGACGGGAAGGTTTTCGTTTACGACGTGGCGGATGCCATTCGGATCCGCAATGATGACCGGGGGGAAGGGGCGCTGTAACTCCAGAAACCCGTTTCTCGTTTCTCGTTTCTCGTTGGGGACTAACGTGGGAACCACAAACAAGAAACAGGAAACTTTTGTCGCCGGCCGGTGTTAGGATTTGCTGTATGGCGAAACTATGGCTGCTTCCAGTTCTCTTCAGTCTGGCTCAAGCTTTTGCTCAACCGCAGATTGGAGGCGGGACCTGTAGCACGGCTTCTTTGAGCGGAAATTATGCGCTAACCTACACTGGCCGGCAAGCGTCTTCCACTGCGTTCACTAGTGTTTATCAGGCTAATGGCGTGGCCACCTACGATGGCCAGGGAACTGTCACTTTTGAGGTTACCGCCAATTCCAATGTCAGCGCGGTGCAGGCGGTGAAGCTAACCGGCACGGTCAGCATCTCGACGAATTGTTCGGGGACGCTGACTTTTCCGAACGAGACTTTCAATCTGGCGGTTTACAACCAAGGCAAGGGGTTCCTCTTTTCGGGGACGGACAACACATCGTCCTACTCCGGCACCGGCAGCCTGCAGCCGGCTTCGTGCGTTACCGCCTTGCTATCGGGAGTTTACGGTTTCAACGCCAATGGATTTAACTTGAGCGGCACGGCGATATCCAGCGTGGCGGACTTGACGGGGCTCCTCCAGTTCGATGGCGTGAGCAAGCTGACCGGTAATTGGACCACAACTTCAGGCACTACTATGACCCCGGTTGCCGCCACTGGAACATACGCCGTCAATGCTCCCAGCAGTTGTCTGGGTACGGCGACTCTGGCCGACGCAAATGGAAAAGCTTATACCTTCGCCTTCAGCCTGAACGATCCGACGGGCGCAAATTTTCTACTGCTGGCCTCGGGTCCGGCGTTGACTTTTTCGGGCAACGCACATTCCTCCTTCATGAACCCCAGCCAGTCAGTGAGCAATGGGGCCAGCTTCAAGGCCGGCCAAACTGCGCCGGGATCGATTTTCTCGATTTTCGGAGCTGATCTTGGTGCCGCTCCGGGAGTGAATGCGTCAATTCTGCCGCTGCCGGGCAGCATCGGATCTACTCACGTGACCGTGAACGGCGAAACGGCTCCGCTTTTCTATGCGGGTGCGGGACAGGTCAACGCGCAGATGCCTTTGGATATCGCACCCGGTGTGGCTACCGTGGTGGTGAGCAACGGAAGTGTCAATAGCAATGCCGCAGCCGTGATGGTTCCCGAGGCGGCGCCGGGGATTTTTACCTACGGACCTAAGAATCACGCCGTGGTCATCAACCCGCTTGGGCTCACCAACGCGGACGGGGTACCGGCGCATGTCGGTGATACTGTTGTGGCGTACTTTACGGGCGGCGGTCCGGTAAATCCATCTGGAACGTGGGCCACTGGGGATCCGTCTCCGGACGGAGTATCGCCAGTGACTTCCACGAACTCGATTACTGTGAACGGCAAGGCAGCTCAAGTGATGTATGTGGGGTTGTCAGGCGGCTCGGTGGGGCTTTATCAGGCGAATTTCGTGATTCCGCAGGTGGTGGCGGGCGATCATCCGCTGGTGATTACGGTTAATGGAGTGAAGTCGAACTCGGCGGCGATTACTGTCGCGGAGTAGCAGGCACCGAAAGCAAAAAGGCACCGGCTCCCTTACGGTCGCGGTTCGGTAGCGCGCTCTTTCTGAACCGCGAGCGTAAGCGACCGGTGGTTCGGTTACTGAAGAACTTCCATTGGAGAAATCCTTGCGGCGCGGTGGGATGGCACTAGACACGCGGCCAGGGACACTGAGCCGATGATCGCAGCGGCGCCGGCTAGAATCGCCGGGTCAATCGGGGGCACATGGAATAGGACCGCGCGCATGGCTCGGCCAGCGAGCAGCCCTCCTAGCATCCCGAGCGTTGTTCCCGCGGCCAACAAGCGGAGAGCCAGCGAAAAAAACTGATTGCGGATCTGCTCCGGCCGCGCGCCCAAAGCCATGCGGACGCCAATCTCGCGGCGGCGCTCGGTAACGGCGTAGCTCAATACTCCGTATGTCCCGATGGCGGTTAGCAGCAGTGCGATGGCTGAAAAAACGCCCGCGAGCAATGCGGGAGAGCGGCGGGCCATGAGGCTATCGGCGATGCGAGTTTCCATGGATCGGATGTCGCTCACCGGCAGCTCCGGATCGATCCGCCGTACCGTCGTTTGCAGCATAGACGCGAGCGATTCAGGGGACAAGCTGGTGCGCGCTGTTATGAAGATGTAGTAGCCGACGCGGAACATGTAGGGATAGTAAACCGCGCCTTGTGCCGCGTCGTCCGTGAGCCCGGCTTGCTTCACGGCGCCTACTACACCGACGACGGTGAATGCCTCGGCATCGTCTCCGGCGTCGCCGCCTTCGAACAAGCGTTGGCCGATGGCGCTGGAATTTGGCCAATAGTAACGCGCGAAGTCTTCATCCACTACGCAGACCCGCTGGGTGCGGCGCGAATCGGCGGATGTGAGGAATCGGCCGGCGCGCAATGCAATGCCGAGAGTGCTGAAGTAGTCGCCACCTACGGCATACGAATAGTGACCGCGCAGAGTCTCGCCCGGCCGCAGGACGTAACCTTTCACGGTAGCGGCACTTTTGCCGCTGTTGCCGCTGAAAGGAACATTGTCCACCACACCGGACGCCAGCACTCCCGGGAGTCGGCCGACTTCTTTTGTGAGCCTCTCGATGAGCTGAACGCGAGACAGCCCGTTCGGATAAGTCTTAAAGGGGAGGGAGATTCTGCCGGTGAGAACATGCTCCGGCTGGAAACCGGGTGATATAGCCGCAGCGCGCTCGAGACTCAAGCCCAGCAATCCCGCGCTGGTAAGTAAGGCTAGCGCCAAGGCGATCTGCCCGACGATGAATCCGTGGCGCAGACGCTGAGCGGACCGTCCACTGGTTCCACCGCGGCTTTCAGCTTGCAGACGGTTGGTTAGGTGATCGCGAAGGTTGAACCAGGCGATGGGCACCGCGAGTAGGATTCCGATCAAGACGGCTGCGATGAGCGCCACACTCGCCAATCGCGCATCGAATGAGATGGTTGCGCCTAAGGGTAAGCGATCCACGCCGAGGCGGGTTAGGAGACGGATTCCAGCCGCGCCGAGGCCGAGGCCCAGTAGTCCGCCGGCTAGGGTGAGCAGCGTAATTTCCACTATCACTTCGCTAACGACATGGCGGCGGTTCGCGCCTAGCGCCTGCCGGACAGCCATTTCCTTGCTGCGGCCAGTGGCCCGGATGAGCAGCAGGTTCACCAGATTGATGGCGCCGATCAGCAACAGAGCCAGTGCGCCGGATTGCATCAATAGCAACGTGGGACGAACGCTTGCGACATGATCGGCGTGGAGCGGGGTGACTAAGGATCGAAAACCAGCGTCGGCCAACATCTTAGCCTTGGGATCATCTACTTCCAACGTAGTATTCTGCGCATCGATTTGCGATTGAGCTTGCTCAAGCGTGGCGCCTGGTTGGAGGCGGGCGATCAACTGCTTGGAATTTCCTCCTGAGTGGCGCTCGGAGGGAGCGCGGTCTTGCGGACTGGAGGCGAACGGCAAATAAAGGCGGGACTCCGAGGATAGAAAACGGAAGTTGGGAGGCAGGACGCCGATCACGGTTTTCGGAATGCCGTCCACGCGGATTTGGCGCCCGATCACATGTTGATCTGCGTTGAAGCGCTGTCTCCAATATGTATCGGTCAACATGGCGACATTATTCGTTTCCTGTGTTGTCTCCGCTTCGGTGAAGACGCGTCCAAATCGAGGAGCGACACCGAGAGTTGTAAAAAATTCCGGAGAGACATAGGTGATTTGCGCACGTTCCGTGGAGCCGGCTTCGCCAATAATCGACGCACCGTAACTGTAGAGCGAGAGCGACTGGAAAGCTGGAATGCGGCCGCGCCGTTCGTAGTAATTGGTGATGGAGGAACCATCGCGGTCGACACCCGCCTTCGGGTAGCTGTTGAACATGGTGACCAGGCGGCCTGGGTCGGGAAACGGAAGCGGGCGCAGCAGGATGGAATCCATCACGGCGAAGATCGTGAGGTTGGCGCCCAGGCAGATGCCTAGAGTTAGCAGAGCAGTGGCCGTAAAACCAGGTGTCTTGCGCAGTGATCGGACGGCGTAGCGCGATTCCCTGAGAAGCTCGTCCACTAATTGCAGGCCGCGCGCCTCGCGGCAGTCGGTCTTGATATTCTGCACGCTGCCAAACTCGATTCGGGCAAGGCGGGCGGCTTTTTCGGGCGATTTGCCGCGGTGTATCAGGTCGTCCGTGAATTGCTCTATATGGAAGCGCAATTCTTCGGACATGCCGTCCTCGAACTGGCGCCGGCCGGTGAGTACGCGATACAGAGAGCGAAGACGCTTCCACATGTCAGACTTCCTCCGGCGTGGTATTCAAGGCCGAAGCAATCGCGGACGCCAGACGATTCCAACCGGCCGTTTCTTCGCGCAGGCGGCGGCGTCCCGCGGCGGTTAAAGTGTAATACTTGGCGCGCCGATTGTTCTCGGTTTGGCCCCATTCGGCGGCGATGAGATCCTGATGTTCCAGCCGGTAGAGCGCTGGATATAACGACCCTTGTGGGATTTCGAGTGCATCGCCCGAGATCTGTTGAATGCGAAGCAATATCCCGTATCCATGCAGCGGTTTCAAGGACACTGCTTTGAGAATCAGCATGTCGAGCGTTCCGGGGAGCAGGTCGGCGGTTTTGGGCACGTTCGAGATTTTCTCCTAGCCTAACTAGGAGTATAACGCGTCTCTCCTAGTTTGACAAGAGGAGTTAGTCTTTCTTCGCGGTCCAGCTCATATACGGTTTGTATTCGGCGCCGGGCGGGGCAACTTCAAACTTGCCCGCGAGCGTGGGTCCGTCGAGCGAATAAGAGAGCCGAAAGCGCGGACCGGGCTGCGTTCCGTCCGATTCGAAGACCACTTTATTGGTGGCGGGGAAGGTTAAGTTGTAGCGGATGACGTGGCCCTCGGTGTCGAAATAGATCGCGCGTGGCGTGGGGTTCGGCGTGTCGAGATAAATCACCATCAGGTCATCGTGCTGCACCCCGGAGGTGTACCCGGCATGATTGTGGCGCAAGATGATCTTCTGATTCAGTTGCGGTTCGAAGGAGAAGCCGCCTTGCCCGGGTCCCAGCGGTGTTTCTTTCTCGCCGGCGACACCGGTCCATTTGCCTAGCAGGAAATCCAGTTTTTTCCAAGAGGTGTCGGGGGTGGTTTGGGTCCAGGCCGGAAGAGTGCTGAAGAGCAGCGTGCTTATGATCAATTTTGTGGGACTGGGCATGGTCAATATTGTTGCATCGTCCACTTGCTGACGCGCGGGGCCAGGCACCGACTCCCTCACGGTCGCGGTTCGGTTACAGGTGTTAGCGTTGTACCGCAATATCGAGCGAGGCTGTGGCCGATTTGTGGTCCGCACTTTCTGCGGTTAGGGTGTAATGAGTGGTTTTGGCCGGGGCCACGTCGAAGCAGCGGCTCATGGACGGCCAGACTTTCTCTACAGGTGGATCCAGCCGAACCTCTTTCGCGTTCACTGCGCCGTAGCAAAGCTGCGTCTCCCCGCCAGGCGCGATGATGCCGTTGCTCGCGTAGAACTGGACAATCTCGACATGTCCGGCGTATTTCGCCAGCGGATCGGTGGCTACGGGCGGGCGCGCGGCTGCGGAGCTATGCCGTTGCCACAATACCCAGCCTACGTACAGTGTTGTAACAAGAACTGGGATCCACATTACCTGGACCAGCTTCTTCACGCTTTTATGGTAGCGGGTGGTTAACACTCTGCGCTCGCGAGCGTCTTTGGACCAGGGAGGCTCGATGCTGGACAATCTTTGGCGGGACCTGCGCTACACGTTCCGGAGTTTCGGGAGAAATCCCGGATTCACCGCGACAATCCTGGTGACGCTGGTGTTGGGAATTGCCGCCAATACAGCCGTCTTTAGTGTAGTCAACGCCATTTTGCTGCGACCGCTTGCCGGCGTGCGCGAACCCGATAGATTAGTCTCGCTCTATCGCGTCCAGAATGGCCAGACGTTTGACGACATGGGTTACCCGGATTACCGTGACTATCGCGATCGGAATCAATCGATGAGTGGCCTGGCCGCTCACTGCGGGGTCGCGCTGAGCTTCAGCTCCGGGACGGCAGAGCGCGTGATTGGCGACCTGGTTAGCGGCAATTATTTCGACGTGCTTCGCGTACAGCCGGCGGCTGGACGTTTGCTCGTAGCAGATGATGACTCAGCGGCCGTAATCAGCCATGGCCTCTGGCAGCGGAAATTCGGCGGAAGCGCCGCGGCGATCGGCACAAAAGTGGAATTGAACGGGTATCCGTTTACTATCGTGGGCGTCACGGAGAAGGGTTTCCGAGGGACCGTGGTGTCGCTTCCGTTTGAAGTTTGGGTGCCGCTCGGGACACAGCCGCGCACGCTCCCCCGGCTTTCGAGCGGGGTTTTCGAGAATCGCAGCTCGGGGTGGTTATCGCTGTTTGGGCGTTTGAAGCCGGGGGTGGATGTGCGGCAGGCGGATGTGGAAATACGGACCATCGCCAAGCAGCTGGCACAAGCGTATCCGGTTTCTAACGGCAAGCGGACTGCTGCAGTGGCGGCTGGCGTGGGGATGTACCCGGACGATCGGGCGGAGGTGAGCGGATTGCTCGCGCTACTTTCGGGCGCTGTCGCGCTGCTGCTGCTCATCGCGTGCGCGAATGTGGCTGGAATGCTGCTGTTGCGCGCCATGGGCCGGACGCGTGAGATGGCCATCCGGCTGGCGACGGGCGCGACGCGCTGGCGCATCGTGTCCCAACTTCTCACGGAAGGCGCAGTGCTGGCTCTCACTGCCGGCGCTCTCGGCGTATTGTTGGCCGCCTGGGCCACGCAAGCAATCGTCGCCTCAGGCCAAGGCACAGCGACTTCGCTGGTCCGCAACGCCGGCGCTGAAATCAACGGAACGGTACTCGTGTTCACGTTACTCGCTACCGTCGCGACTGGATTGCTGGTGGCTCTCGCGCCGGCCATGCAATCTTTGAAAGTGGACCTGACGAATTCGCTGAAGAGCGGATTGCCAGGCTCCGGATCTCGCGGCACGCGGCTGCGGTCGGCACTGGTGGCCGGACAGGTGGCGCTTTCTTTGGTGCTTCTGAGTGGCGCCGGGCTGCTGTTGGGCGGTCTATATCGGATCGTGACAGCGGATCCGGGCTTTGATTCGAATCACATCGCGATGGCCGCCGTGGATTTGAATCTCGAACGATATTCCGAGGAACGCGGCCTCGGGTTCTATCGGGAGTTACTCGGACGGCTGAACGCGATGCCGGGCGTTGTTTCCGCGAGCCTGGCTTTCTCGATCCCACCCACCGAGTGGCCGGGAGCGGTGTCCATCTTTCATCCTGGACAGGAGCCTTCGCAAGAGGTTCTGCAAGGTCACGAATTCGAACTCGGTCTGCGCGTCAACATCAACCATGTTTCACCGAATTACTTCGGGACGCTGCGCATTCCACTTTTGGAAGGCCGCGACTTCACGGATCGCGACCGCGCGGGTTCGCCAGGTGTAGTCATTGTCAGCCACCAACTTGCGAAGAAAATGTGGCCGGGTGAAAATCCTGTTGGCCAGCGGATCGCTTATCCACAGTGGGCGGGGCCGCGGCGGCCGCCGTTCGAAGTAGTCGGCGTGGCAAGGGATGTACGGCATCTGGCGTTGACCAGTGACGCTCCGCTACTGATGTACGTTCCAATCGCGCAGGAATACGATGGACGGGCGCGCGTGGTGGTTCGCACCGCGGCCGATACGAATACCGGGATCGCGATGATTCAGCGGGCCGTAGTGGAGACGGATAAGAACGTGGCCATTTATGCGGCCAAAACTGGCGCCCAGCATTCGGCGGATTCGCTGTGGCAGCAACGCATGGCCGCAAGCTGGATCGGCGCGTTCAGCTTGATGGCGCTGCTATTGGCCGCGGTGGGGCTGTATGCGGTGATCGCGCAATCGGTGGCACAGCGGACGCGCGAAGTTGGCATTCGCATGGCGCTGGGCGCGAACGGGCGCTCGGTAGCGGCGCTGGTGATCAGACAAGGATTGCTGCTCGGCGGGGCCGGAATTGCGGTGGGCGTTCCAGCTGCGATTGGTTTTAACAGCTTGGTGAGCCGCTATCTGGCGGGGATCGATGGACGCGATCCGCTGGGCCTGGCTGCGATTTCGATACTGCTTATGCTGGTGATGCTTGGGGCGTGCTGGATGCCGGCGCGCCGGGCCACGCGGGTTGATCCAATGCAGGCGCTGCGTTCTGAATAAGTTACTCGCTGCGTAGCGCGGTGGCCGGATCCACGCGCGTGGCGCGCCAGGCTGGGATCGCGCAAGCAGCTATCGCTACCGACAAGAGCACTAATGGTACGGCGATAAAAGTTGCGGGATCGCTGGGGCTGACACTAAATAATAAAGTTCGTAGAAACTGTGTGGCCCAGGCTGCACCGAGGATGCCTAGAATCACCCCGGCGAGCGCCGGCCGCAGCCCCTCCAGTAATATCAGGCGCCGGACTTGGGAATGCGCCGCACCCAGGGCCATCCGAATGCCGATCTCGGCCGTCCGTTGCGCCACCGCATAGGAGAGAACTCCGTAGAGCCCGACCGCGGCCAGGGCCAGCGCCAACGCCGCGAATATTCCCAGCAGGAAAGCCGTGAATTGACGGCGTGCGGCCGATTCATCCAGAACGGCGGCCATGGTTCGGATCTCATAGGCCGGAATGTCTGGATCAAGGCTGCCGATGGCCTGGCGCACCGCGCCGGCAAGCGCTAACGGATCGCCCGCGGTGCGAATGAGAGCGTAGAAACCGGTCTGGTAACCTTCGTATAGCGGCATGTACATGCACGGTTGGGGATCCTCGTCGAGACGGATGCGAACATCGCCAACGATGCCAACCACTCGATAGTGCGGCGTCGGGTCGTCACCGAAACGAATCCGCTGGCCGACGGCCTCTTGATTGGGCCAGAATTTCCGGGCCATGGATTGGCTGATTACCACCGCGCTGTCGCGCGGATGTTTCTGGTCCATGCCGTTGTTATCCTGCTCAGTTAATGTTCGGCCCTGGAGCAGGGGAATGCCCGCGGCGGCAAAGTAGACGGGACTTACAGCGCGGTTGAGCGCGTAAATGAACTCGCCGGGAGGCAGCGGCTGGCCGTCGATGTTGAATATACGATCGCCGCAGTAACCGTCCACGGGCAGACATGAGACTAATCCGGCGGAGCGAACGCCAGGCAGCGCCTGCAGACGATCTACCAATTGGCGCGCGAATTCGGCCACCTGTTCGCGCTTTACATAACGAGCCTCGGGCAGAGACAAACCAGCGGTTAGGACCCGGTCAACATTTACGCCAGGATTGACGCTTCGCAATTCACCGAAGCTGCGCAGCAGCAGCGCTGCGGCCACCAAGAGAACCACCGAGAGCGCTACCTCCACCATCACAAGCGCGCCCCGGAAACGGCGTTGTGATCGGTTGGCCGTGGCGGAACGCCCGCTCTCTTTCAAACCCGCCGTCAAGTCAGTCCGCGCAGCTTGCCACGCTGGAACCAGGCCAGTGGCCAAGCCCGTTATGAGCGCGACTCCGGCCGTAAAGAGAAATACCCAGAGATCCAAGCTGATCTGGGCGGTGGTATCGATGTCGCCGGGATGCAGAAGCGCGGGCGCGCGAGAAGTTAGAAACGTCGTGAAACCGTAAGCCAACACCAAGCCCACTGCGGCGCCGGAGAGTGAGAGAAGCACGCTTTCGGTGAGCATCTGTCTTTGCAACCTGGCACGGCCGGCGCCGAGTGCGGCACGAATAGACATTTCACGCCGGCGTTCCGATCCTCGCGCCAGAAGCAGATTGGCGATGTTCACGCAGGCAATCAGAAGCAGGCAGCCGACCGCGCCGAACAGCACCAGCAGCGCGGTTTTGCTCTGCCGGCTTCCCTCCTCCGACAAGGAACGCATGGCCGCACCGCGGCCGATCAACTCGCCGGGATGCACAAGGTGGACCTGGTTCGCGACCGCGTCCAGCTCGGCAAGCGCCTGCTGGTGGCTGATGCCGTCACGAACACGTGCGATTACATAAAACTGGTGGCTACCGCGGCTCGAGATTGTATCGGCGTCCAAGACCTGTTGGACGGGCGCCCAGACGTCCACTTTGGGCTCAGGGTACGCGAAACCGCGTGGCATTACGCCTACGACGAGGTAGCTCTCGCTATCCAGCCGGATCTGGCGCTTCAAGACATCGCGCGAGCCTCCAAACTTCCGCTGCCATAAGCCGTAGCTGATAACGGCGACGGCCCGCGCGCCGTGTTTATCCTCATCGCGAGTGAACGGCCGGCCGAGCAATGGTTGCACGCCGAGAGCTGGGAACAGGCTCCATGAGCAGATGGCGCCCTCGATGCGCTCCGGCATAAAGCCGCGCTCAGCGCCGCCCAGATTGAACTGTTTCTCGCGTTCGGCGGCCATCGCGTCGAAGCTGTGGCTTTGCGCCTGCCAATCCAGAAAATTGGCCAATGAAACCGGACCAGGCCCACTGCTCTCCTTCACCACGCCCCGTTCAAACAGCAGGACCAATTGGTCCGGTTTCGGGTAGAGCAGGTTCTTGAGTAGAGCTGCGTTTATGACACTGAAGATGCTGGAATTCGCTCCAATGCCGAGGGCCAGCGTCAGCAGCGCCACCAGCGTAAAACCAGGGGATTTTGAGAGCGTGCGCCAGGAATAACGGATGTCTTGAAGGAGTCGTTCCATTGTGTCTGCCTTTGCATCCTCTGCAAATCTAGCTGCTAGACGCAAGACTTGTGAAAAGGTTAGCCTTGTGAGAACGTTAGCCTTGACCGTAACACTGGTTGACGATACAGTAAAAGACAAAAAATGGAAGACCAACATAAATCGCATGAAGAGGCCGACGATC
>DASYNU010000223.1:0-11002 GCA_036008345.1 Bryobacteraceae bacterium | reverse complement strand
AAAGTGCTTGGGGAGATTGCTGCAGTGGAAACATACGGCCTTGTCCGGATCGTCGCCGTAATTGTTGTTCCAATCCAGCAGTGCGCTGGGCGTTTGCGAGGCGAGTTGCAAAGCATGCATGCCCACCACGCCGCAAATATCCACTTCGCAGGCGCTGGACATCAGATTCTCGCTCATCATGCTCATGACGGTACACGGCACCACGCCGAAATATTCTTCGAGCGACGTCCAGCATTGCACGGCGCTGATGGAGACATCGGTTTCCTGCATCCATCCATCCACCACCGCACCCAGCTTGGCCATCTTGAGCAGCGCTTCAGCCGGGACGCGATCGGTGGATACGTAGCGTTTAATTTGCTCTAGTTTGGCCTGCGCAGCCGAATCCTGATCGGCCATCCGTACGATCCGGCCCAGGATTTCTGAAAGATCGATAGTCTCAACCGAGATGCCGTTGGCTTCCAGGATTTTTTCGCTGTAACGCACGGTGTTGAACGCAGCGGGCCGCGCGCCGATGGCTCCGATGCGCAAGCGGCGCAGACCTCGCGTGACGCGGCACACGGCTGCAAACCAATCCAGATCCTTGCGGAAAAAATCGGAATCCGGCGCCTCGGTGTGACGAGTGGTCAGCGAATAAGGGATACCGTACTGCGTCAGATTGTTGCACACCGACATCTTGCCGCAAAAGCTGTCGCGCCGGTCGCGAATGGTCATGCGGCCGGGCGTGTCGGGAGTGGCCTGCACCAGAACTGGTACGTTCAGTCCGGCGAGGCGTAACGTGTCCGCAACGGCGCGTTCATCGCCGAAATTGGGCAGGGTGACGATGACGCCATCAATCTGATTACGATGGCGCTGAAACAGCTCCGCGCATCGCACCGCCTCCGCGCGAGTTTCCACGGCGCCGAATTTAGTCTCTTCGGGGCTGACCGCAACCACGCTGTAGCCGGCTTTTTCAATAGCTGCGAGCATTTCCACCCGGCCACTTTTCGCAAGATGGTCGGGAAAGAAGCCGCGGTTTCCCACGATCACGCCAAAAGTCATCGGATCACCGGCCTCTCCACGGTGAAAATCGAACTGAGTAAATGATGCCGAGCAAGATCAGCAGCACCCCCCACCAGATTCCGGCGTGCAATTCAGCCAGAATCACCGCCGGAGGATGCGACAAGCCATAGATACCGGCGCCGAGAATCAGGATTCCGTAGATCAGCAACAGGGCGCCGACAAAAAACCAGATGGAAATCATTCCGGAACGATGCATGTTTCCTTTACCAGAAAATGATATTCAAGATCACGAACACTACCGCTACTACGCATGCCCAGAAGATGGGCCGCTGATAAATTGGGACATCGCTTTCCGACGGAAGCTTGGTGTACCCGTAGACGAGGCCGGTTAGTTCTTCCACCGGCTTGGGCCGGGTCATGTAGCTGACTATCACGGTAACTAAGACACACACGATCCACGACCACAGGGCGCGATACATATTCTCGGCCATGTCCTTGGCCTTGGGCGAGAGCGCCACATATTGCAGCGCAGCCGGATTGATCTTCACCCAGGCCCACAATCCGATAGCCGAAAGCGTGCCCGAAAGCAGGCCCCAGAATCCTCCAGCCGGCGTAGTGCGGCGCCACAACATCCCCAGCAGCACAGTCCCGAAAAGCGGCGCGACGAAAAAACTGAACAATGCCTGAACATAATCCATGATGCTGTGGAACTGCATCACAAAATACGCGGTACCGATGCTTACCAGAACTCCGAGCAAAGTACACCAGCGTCCCACTGAGACGTAGTGCGCATCGGGCGCTTCCTTGCGGAAGAACGGGCGGTAAATGTCGTAGGTCCAAACCGTCGCGAACGCGCTGACGTTGCCCGCCATGCCGGACATGAATCCCGCCATCAAGGCGGTGATGCCGAGGCCCAGAAGTCCGGGGCCGCAGTATCGCGCGAGCATGATCGGCAGCACCTCGTTATAACTGTGACCGCCGGTGGCGGCGGCTTGATCTGCGCCAACCAGGTGCTCGGGAAGCACCGCCAATCCAAGCAGCCCTGGAAGAATCACAATGAAGGGAACCAGCATCTTGAAGCCGGCGCCGATGATGGGCGCCATTTTCGCCGAGCGCAGATCCTTGGCCGCGAGCACGCGTTGGACCACCAGGAAGTCCGTGGTCCAATAGCCGAACGAGATTACCCAGCCCAGCCCGAAAACAATCCCGATCCAATGAATGCCCATGGGATTGTCGCCGAAGGATCCGAGCGTGCTCCACAGATGGGTGTAACTGGGGCCTGGAAAATTATGCGCGATTCGCGCCACCATGCCGTCCCAGCCGCCGGTTTCAATCAAGCCGATGATGGAGATCAGCAACGCGCCGAGCCAGATCAAAACGAACTGCAATACCTCATTGAAAATGGCGGACAGCAAGCCGCCTAGAAATACATAGAGCCCTACGGTAAGCGACGAGACCCAAATACTGAAATGAATATCCCAGCCGAGCACGACTTTTAAGACGAGCGCCATGGAGTACATGTTGATACCGCTCATGAGCACGGTCATCAACCCAAAGCAAACAGCGGCCAATACGCGGGAGGATTCGCCGAAGCGCAGCTTCAGATAACCCGGAACGGAATGCGTTTTTGAGATGTAATAGAACGGCATCATCACCAGGCCCAGAAAGAGCATGGCTGGGATGGCGCCGATCCAGTACCAATGCGTGGCGAGAATACCGTATTGATATGCCGCGGCCGCCCAACCCATCATCTCGAGCGAGCCGAGGTTGGCCGCCAGGAAGCTGAGACCGGCGATCCAGGCGGTCATCTCCCGGCCGGCCAGGAAGAAATCCTCGCCGGTCTTGGTGTATCGCTTGAGATAGAATCCAATGCCGAGGACAGCGATGAAGTACAAGCCGATGATCGCCAGATCGACGCCCGAGAGCGAAACCAGGCGTGACGAGGTTTGCATGAGGATGGCGGGGAGCAAGGGCATGGTGCGCGTCACGTCACTTGCCTTTTGCGGGGCGCTGCCGGCGCAGGTCCGGTGGATTCGCGCACCACAAATTCAGGATCGATCACAATCTCGTGTTCCGTAGGGGCTGTTTCCCCGGGCGCTGGAATCAGGCAGCTGCAGATGATGTGACCGATCTGCTCGCGCGGAATATGCAGCGTGGTGAGAGCGGGATAACAAAACTCAGAGAGCTTCACGTTGTCAAAACCGGTTACGGACATATCCTGGGGCACGCGAATCCCGCGCTCGCGCAGTTCGCGGAGCGCCCCCACCGCCATCAGGTCGTTGACGCAGATAATCGCGGTGGGCTGATATCCGGAAGCGAGCAGCGCGCGGGTGGCTTGCCTGCCCCCTTCCAGCGTGTCGGCATCGGCAGCCGTCTTTACTTCGAGCGATGAATTGCGCGCTACCGCGTCCAGCACTGCTTTCATCCGATCGTTAATTGGTCCGAGCATGGCGTGATGCCCGACAAATCCCAAGCGGCGATGTCCCAGGCTGTGCAGATAGTCCGTCACTTTATCGATGCCGCGGCGGTAGTTCACGCGGATATTGGTAATATTTTGCCGCGGCTGTCCCACGTCATAGAACACAACGGGAATACGGCTTTCGGTGAGTTCTTTGATTAATGCCGGCTCCATCTCCGACACAATGGCAGCCAGGCCGGCGACGCGGCGGCCGATCATCAAGCGGATGCTCGAGACCAGTTGCTCTGACCGGTAATCGGTATTCGCTACTACCACTTCGTATCCACGGGCGTGCGCATCCGACTCGATGGTTTTATAAATGTCAAAGAAGAACGGATTCTCCATGTTGGAGGCGATCACCCCCAAGCTGCGGCTTTTGCCGCCCGCCAGATTTCGTGCATGGAGGTTGGGATGATACTTCAGTTCCTCGATGGCCTTTTCAACGCGGGCACGTGTGGAACTCTTGACCACGCTGGCATTGTTCAAAACACGGGATACCGTAGCCGTAGATACCTTCGCCCTCCGAGCCACTTGTTCGAGGTTCATGCCAGAATCGCTATTCTATCCTATACGAAATCGGGACATCGCTGTTAGCGCTTACACTCCCTTACATTATGGGCCACCAGAGGCGGGCGCTGCGTCAGCAAACACGGTTCAAGTTTCGTACGCTAAGTTCATGACCACGGCGGATGTAGTAATTGTCGGAGGAGGTATCGTCGGATCGAGCATCGCTTATCAACTTACCAAGGCTGGCTGTCGCGACGTCCTGATCCTGGAACGCGAAGCTCACCAGGGCAAGGGCTCCACTGGGAAAAGCATGGGAGGCGTGAGGGCCCAGTTCTCTACTCCGGTTAACATTCAGATGTCACTGTACGCGATTCCATTTTTCCGTGACTTCGAAGAAGTGTTGGGACACCCGTCCGGTTACCGGGCGCAGGGTTATTTGTTCGTAGCCGCCAGTGAATCGCATCTGAATTATCTGCGTGCTAATTATGCCCGGCAGGCCGCGCTGGGCCTGACCACCGCACGGCTTCTGGACGCCAGCGATGTTGCACGGATGGTGCCGCAACTGCGCTCCGACGACATCCTAGGTGGGAGCTTCTGCTCGACGGATGGCTTTGTGGATCCTTACAGTGTCATGACGGGATTCACGCTGCGCGCCATCGATCAAGGAGCCCGGCTGGAGCGCGATGTCACTGTTACCGGCATTCAGAAAGATGCGCGAGGGATCACCGCTGTGGAGACGTCTCAAGGAGGTTCGGTGGCGACGCGGACGGTGGTGAATGCCGCCGGGCCGTGGGCGGCACAGATAGCGCGCCTCGCTGGATTGGATCTGCCGGTTGAACCGTTGCGGCGGATGCTGGTTCCCACCGAGCCCTTCGACAAGATTGCCCATAGCGCGCCCATGACCATAGATATGTCTACGGGGTTTCACTTTCGTCCGGAAGGATTAGGATTGTTGATGGCCTGGAACGATCCGGAGGAAACGCCGGGATTCAAGACCAACTTCGAAAGAGCCTTTGTGGAGAAGATCCTGACGCGAGCCGTCGACCGCGTACCGGTGCTGGAAGAAGTGGAGGTGAATCCATCGCGTGCCTGGGCCGGGCTGTATGAGATGACGCCGGATCACCATCCTATCCTGGGAGAAGCGCCGGGCATTGGTGGATTCTACTGCGCCAACGGATTCAGCGGGCACGGAGTGATGCATTCGCCGGCCACCGGCAAGATTCTGGCGGATCTGATACTGAAGGGCTCGACCGACCTCATCGACGCGCAATTATTGAATTATTCGCGCTTCGCAGAGGGACGTTTAATCGAAGAAACGGCAGTTCTATGAAATACCTTGCGTAATGTGGGGCAGGGCCGTGCCCTGCCAGCCGTCTTTTGATCCCGCTGGCGTAACATCCGGAGGAGTCGAACCGGAAAGCGACTCGCCCAGGACCCGGCAGGGCATGGCCCTGCCCCACAGAGCAGCATAGCCGCAACCAAAACCAGGCCGACGGGGGCGTGACGCGGACACTCGTGTCCGCTGCGTCGAGACTCTCCAGAAACCTCGGCGCAAGCCCTTGGAAACACAGGGGCGGCTGCGCCGAAGTTTCTGGAGAGTCTCGATGCAGCAGCCTGAAGGCCGCGCCACAAATCGGCGCCGGCTGCGAAGATTTTCAGCTCTAGTAGTGCAAGCCCATACCGCCGCAGTTTCGAAGAAGCAGGGGCAGCTGCCCCACACGGCGGTTCTATAATCCTCAACGGCGCAACCGCTCGCGGCCTGCGCTCACAAATCCCGCAAAGCGATGCGACAGTTCCCGGATACGGTCGGGCTTGCGCAATCGAATGGCGTCGGGCGGAATCAGTTCCTTGCCAACGCCGATCGCATCCGCTCCAGCTACGATGAGATCCTCGGCGGTGTGTTGGTTCACGCCGCCGGCGGCGATCAATGAGATTTGCGGCAAGGCGGTTTTTAGTGACTTGATGTATTTATCCGGGCCAACCAGCGGGCAAGGAAACACCTTCACGAAATCGGCGCCGGCCTTCCACGCTCTGACAACCTCGGTGGGTGTCAAGCCCCCGGGCAGCACCGCGAGGTTTTCCTTGGAGGCGAACTCCACAATCTCAGGATCGAATCCAGGCGCCGTTATGAAGCTGGCGCCCGCGTCCTCGCATTGACGCGCGATTTCAATATCCAGAACCGTGCCGGCGCCCACGACGATGCTTTGGTGAGCGCGAACGAGGTGTGAAATCAGCTCAACAGCTCGCGGAACGGTCATGGTGATTTCCACGATCGGGATTCCACCGCTCGCGACTGCTTCCGTGGCGAAATGAGCATCGTCATAGGAAGACACGCGAATGGCGGGAATGATGCCGATCTGCCGGATGAGGGCGCAAACCTGGTCTTTTGTCATATCTCCGGATTTTCCTCAGCAGTCATCATAGGGGTTCTTCCGTTTCACTTTCCGGAAGCCGATCGGTGACGCTTGCAAACCACGCGTACAAGGTCGGCAACAGGAAGATGCTCATGACGAGGTCGGAAATGAGTCCACCGACAATAACGATCGCGAAAGGCCGCTGCGAATCTGAACCAATGCCGTGTGACAAGGCGGCCGGCAGCAGACCCAGGGTTGCAACCAGCATGGTCATCAGAATCGGCCGAAGCCTCAGAACCGCGCCTTCCACGGCTGCTTCATTGATGGTGTAGCCCCTGGCCCGAAGCTGATTGATGTACTCAACCATAATGACACCGGTCTGTACCGAGACTCCGAAAAGCGCAAGAAACCCGACTCCGGAGGAAACGCTGAAGTTCGTACCAGTGATCAGCAGCGCCAGTAAGCCGCCGATGCGCGCCATAGCGACGTTGGTGAGAATGAGAAGCGACCACTTCAGCGAGTTGAACATGGCGTAGAGGATGATGAAGATCAGCAGAATGGTGATCGGCAATATCACCAACAATCGCTGATTGGCGCGCTTCTGGCTCTCGTATTCTCCCGCCCAATCGATGCTATAACCGGTCGGCAATTTGACAGCCGTCTTTACTTTCTGGATGGCCTCTTCGACGGCGCTGCCCAGGTCTCGGCCCCGCACACTGTATTTCACCGCGATGTAACGGGAGTTGGCTTCCCGGTAAATTTCGGAACCGCCGTCCGACATCTTCATCTTCGTCAACTGCGCCAGGGAAACCCGCTCGCCGGAGGGCGCCAGCAGGCGGATCTTTTGGATGGCTTCCCGTGTATCGCGATATTGCGGCAGATAGCGAAGCACGAGATCGTAGCGTTGCTCGCCGACGAGCACCTGGGTTAATGCGTTGCCGCCGACGGCGGTCTGAACTGCATCCTGCACATCGGAGACGTTGATGCCGAAGCGCGCCGACTGATCGCGGTCGACGGCGAAATCGAGATTTGGTTGGCCGAGGACGCGAAACAGGCCAAGGTCTTCTATGCCTTGCACGCCACGCAACACGTCGACGATTTCATCACCCTTGGCTTCCAGAGTTTGGAGGTCGTCTCCAAAGATTTTAACGGCGAGCGCGCCCTTAACACCGCTGACAGCTTCTTCCAAGTTGTCGGAAATCGGCTGCGAGAAGTTCCAGATGACTCCAGGGATTTTTTCGAGCTCGCGATTCATGGCGGCGATCAAGCGCTCTTTGTCCTGGTGGAAGACCGGACGCCACTGTTCTTTGGGCAGCAAGTCCACGAAATATTCAGTATTGAAGAATCCGGTGGTGTCGGTACCATCGTCCGGCCTTCCCACCTGCGTGACCGACCGTGGGACCTCGGGAAATGAGCACAAGACCTGCCGGGCACGGTCAATGATCTTCACTCCTTCCGATGGTCCGGTGCTGGGCGCCAGAGTGCCGCGTACCCAAATAGCGCCCTCGTCGAGATGCGGCAGAAACTCGGAACCGATCACACCGCTGACAGCCAGGTAAATAGTGGCGGCGAACGTAAGTAGCGCGACGCCAACGGTAAACCACCGCCAATGAACCGCCCGCGTGACTGCGCTTCTATAACGGGCAGTTATAAATTCCATTACCGGGTTGCGCCACTGCTTGGCACTCTTTCTGAACAGAAAGCTGGCCAGCGCGGGCGCAATCAGCATCGAAAAAATCAACGCGCCCAGCAGGGCGAACGCGACGGTCCAGGCCATGGGCCGGAACAGTTTTCCTTCCACGCGTTGCAGGGTGAAAATTGGAAGATAGGCGGTGATAATGATGCCAATCGCGTAAAAAACCGGCCGTTGAACCTCGCGCGCAGCAGTTCGGACTCGTTCCACGATGGTGCGCGGACCGGCATCTTGGCGGTTCAAATGGCGGACGATATTTTCAACCATCACCACTGCGCCGTCCACCACCATTCCGAAATCGAGCGCGCCCAAGGAGAGCAAGTTAGCGGAAATGTGGCGCAAGTCGAGACAGATGGAAGCAAACAAGAGCGAGAAAGGGATGGTTAATGCGACGATGAGCGCGCCGCGCACGTTACCCAGGAAGATGAAGAGGACGATCACGACAAGTATCATGCCGTCCCGGAGGTTATGCAATACGGTGTGGGTGGTAAAATCGACGAGATCATCGCGATCCAGGTATGGGATTACCTTCACACCCTTCGGCAATATCTGCTCATTTAGGCGCCGGACCACTGCGTGAATACCCGCCATCGTGGGCGCAGTGTCCGCGCCTTTGCGCATGAACACGATGCCTTCCACCACATCGTTGTCATCCACCACGACGCCGTCTTTGCGATGGATGGCTTTGCCGATCTGGCCGAGGCGGATCTTGGGCCCTTGGGCGACTACACCGATGTCCTTGATGCGTAGAGCGGTGCCGGTTTGTGTCTTCAGGACGGTTTTCTCGATGTCCGCCACACTTGTGACTAAGCCCACTTCCCGAATGTTTACCTGCTGAGAGCCTTGCTCGATGAAGCTACCGCCGGTATTCGCATTGGCGTTGGTGAGCTGTTGCTCCACCTGCGCCAGGCTGAGTCCGTAGGAAATGAGCTTCTCAGGGTCGAGACGGACCTGGTACTCGCGAGTAATTCCCCCGAATGACGAATCGTCCACAATATCGGGCACGGAACGGATATATTTGGAAACCACCCAATCCTGAAGAGTCTTGAGCTCCATGACGTCGTAGGCGGGATTGGTGGATTCGAGCGTATACCAATAAACCGAGCCGATGGGGCTAAAATCCGGGCCGATCTGCGCGGTGACGTTGGCAGGAAGCGTGACCGCGGTGAGCCGTTCCAACACCTTTTGGCGATCCCAGTCGTTATCGGAATCGTCATCGAAGATCAAATTGACAACCGAAAGCCCGGCTAGCGAAGCGGAGCGAACATGCAGAAGGTGTGGGAGGCCGTTCACCTGGATCTCGATCGGCACCGTGATCTGCTGTTCCACCTCCTCGGCCGCCCGTCCAGGCCATTGTGTGATCACCTGCACCCACGTGTTGGCAACATCGGGATAAGCTTCCACCGGAAGATTCTTGAAAGCGATGATGCCCGCTCCGAATAGAAGAACGGCCGCGCACAGAACAATAAAGCGAGCGTTCAGAGCGCCATCGACGAGGGTGCGAATCATCTAACGCTGCACCGTGTTCTGGAACTCCAGCGCGTTCGCAATGACTTGCTGGCCCGCTGCAACGCCTGAAATAAGCTCCTGCATACCGCCGGGCAGCATGTCACCGCCCGAAACTTCAACGCGGCGAAATTGTTTGCCCCCCGCCGGCACATACACCCAATCGCGATCATGCAGGTGCAAGATTGCAGTGGCTGGAACAGCGGCGCGCGTTTCTTTTTGCCGGCCGTGGAACGTGGCGGTCACGAACATGGCGGGACGCATCATGCCCGGATTTTGCACTTCGATGCGGACCTTAGCCGTGCGAATGTTGGGATCGAGCACCGGGCCAATGCTGCTGATGGTCCCGGTCAATACTCGACTCGGATAAGCATTCAACCGGATGTCGGCGGTCTCGCCGAGGTGTACGTTCACTAGATCGTTCTCATAAACATCGCAGACAATCCAGACATGCGTGAGGTCGGAGATGGTGAATGGGCTGGGAGAACCCAAGCCCTGGACGCCTGCTGCGTTGGTGACCTGCTGATCGGTGATCACGCCGGAAACCGGAGCGGTGATTTCAACGATGGGAGAAGGGTGGTCCGGATCCACTCCCAGCACACGCAGGTGTTCGATGGTAGTTTTGATGGTGACTTTGGCTTTGGTTTCGGCGGATTCCGCGACCTCCAGATCCTTCCCGGCAATTGCGCCTTTCTCGTATAGCATCTTGGAACGCTCGAACTGCTTGCGAGCCAGATCTTCGTCGGCAAGGGCCTGTTGATAGTCGTTGTAGGCTCCTGAAATGTCAGCGCTCTGCACTTTCAGAAGCAACTGGCCCTTGGTGACTGTATCGCCGAGGCGCGCGTTAATTTCTATGACGCGGCCGGAAGCCAGAGAAATCACTGGAACGTTTCTCGAAACATCCGGATTGACGGTTCCAGTGACTCGCAACTGAGAGACAGCTGTATGAGGCACGGCTGTGGTCAACTGGAATCGCTCTGGGTGATCCACTTCAAACAGATTGCGGTCCTCGACCGCTTGAACTCTCAACGGTGGCGGAGCTTCCGCCGTCGGGTTGCTCGCGGGCGGTTTACAAGCCGATTGCAGCAAGGCCAACGCCACGCACAAGATGATTGGATAACGCTTCATTGGATCACTTCGCGTCCCACCGCTAGATTCAACTGACTGGCGGCGGTGAGATAAGAACCGACCAGGTTCAGATAATTCAGTTCAATGCTGCGATAGTCCTGCTGAGCTTGCAGAAAATCGAGCAATGACGCTCCGCCATGTTGATAGGCGAAGGAGACCGTGTCGCGAACTTCGACGGCTTGTTGCAGATAGCTGGCCTTGTAGGGACGCAGCAACGTCAAGTTGCTGTCCAGTGTCGCGTAGGCGGAGTCGACATCGTTGAAGACCTGGGCGACATTGGCATCCCGCAGGCGTTCATTGTGCGTAATGTCTAGTTGCGTTTTCAGCTTTTCCCCCTGGTTGCGATCAAAAATGCGG
>DASYNU010000222.1:0-11254 GCA_036008345.1 Bryobacteraceae bacterium | reverse complement strand
CTTCCGGCGTGTCCCCAACTGCCGCGCATCCTGGAACGTCCGGGGAAAAAGCCGAGTAGCCCGTGCTGGTTGGTTCGATCACCAGGGAATATCGTCTTAGACTCATTTCAAGCCTGCCTTCTTGAGTATAGCGTTTAACGTCCCCGGCGCCAGTTCCTTCCCATCGTTTCCCGGCACAGTAACCAAGTACGCCTGTTCGGGGTGTTTGAAGTGCCGATGGCTCCCCTTCGAACGCATCTCCCGCCAACCGTGCTTCTCAAGCAGTTGGATCACCTCACGCACCTTCATGGGCATAAACGCGCTACTTCCTGGATTTCGGAGACCGAGCTGGTAGCGACTTTTTGGCGGGCCCGTGAAACTTTCGAACCACGGCGTTGCTCCAGTCCCTCACCTCTGGAATATCCGTTAGGTCGATGTCTTGACCGTCCGCGCGCTCGTTTCCAACCACACGCTTAGGGTTGCTCTTCGCGGCTTTGTTCATTCGCGCACCTACAGTATTGTGGCCCATAACTGATTTACTTCGCATTGAAAGCAACTACCCCCAAACCCGGCCCTTTCGCACCTTCCGAACAATCCCGCGCATGATTCGCTCCGTCGCGGTTCCGAACGGTTGATCGGTCGTGAGATACGTCCATGTCGCGCCACGTTCGGCGGGATCCGGGCGATGGCCGGCCTCGGCTTCCGCCACACGCATTTGGATTTCCTCATCGATCCGAGTCTCAAGTTCATGGAACATCGAATCCACGGCAGTCAGATACTCATGCAGCGGATCCCGGCCGCCCCACGAAAGCCATTGCACACCCTCGCGCATGTCGGTTACGGCGGCTAGATATTCGGACCATAGGTCATCAATCGTCCTGAGGGAAATCACGCGCTCCAGGTCCGGAGCAGGGCCAGTCAAAATATCCTGCCGACGTTGCTGGATGGCCTGCCGTTGCCCCTCCAAAACGCCTTCATACTTGCGTAGAAACATGCGGATCTCCAGATTTTGTCCCTCCACAGTCCGCTGCATACTTTCCGGATCGCGGTCGAGTGACTCTGTTTCGGAGCTGAATTTTACGAACAGATCGTCTTCCAGCGAAACAAAGAATCGTGAGCTGCCTGGATCGCCCTGCCGCCCGGCACGTCCGCGAAGCTGATTGTCGATGCGCCGGCTTTCGTGCCGGTTCGTTCCGATAATGTGCAAGCCACCCAGCTCGGCCACGCCTGCGCTCAGCTTGATATCGGTGCCGCGGCCGGCCATGTTGGTCGAAATCGTCACTGCGCCTAGCTCGCCCGCGCGCGCGATCATCTGCGCCTCGTGCTCCTCGTGACGGGCGTTCAGCACCTGATGCGCGATGCCGCGAATCCGAGAGCTCAGCCGTTCGGATTCCTCCACGCTACGCGTTCCAACCACTACGGGACGCCCCGTAAGGTGCACGCGCCGGATTTCTTCGATTACCGCCCGCTCCTTATCCCGCTTGGCCGGGAAAATCACGTCCGGATGGTCTACGCGAATCACCGGCCGGTTGGGAGGAATCACCTCCACATCCATTCCATAGACCACGCGAAATTCCTCCGCCTGCGTGGCTGCGGTGCCCGTCATCCCGCAGGCTTGGGGATACAGCGCGATCAGATTCTGCAGCGTGATGGATCCCAGAATCCGGCCCTGCGTCTTCAGCGCCACGCCTTCCTTGGCTTCGATGGCGGTATGCAGGCCGGCAGGCCAGCGGCGATCCTGCGCGATACGCCCCTTGAATTCATCCACGGATTCAATGGCGCCGTTTTTCACCAGATAATCCACATCGCGCCGCAGCAGCGCGTGCGCATGAATGGAATCCTGCGCCGCTGTCAGCAGCGCGAGATTCGGCTCATCGAACAGATTTCCACATCCGAACGCGCTCTCAACCGCGTGAATCCCCGCGTCGGTCAGCGCAATGTTCCGGGCGTATTCGTCCAGCGTGTAGTGCTGCCCGCGCCGGAAAATCCGCGTCACGCGATCCATCCGGACAGCCAGCGGTTCTTCCACCACCGCGCCTCCGGCAATGACCAGTGGAATGCGGGACTCGTCGATCAAAATGGAATCCACTTCATCGATCACCGCGGCCGCGAACGGCCGGTGAACCTGGTCACTCGGATAGAGTGCCAGCCCATCGCGCAAAAGATCGAATCCGATTTCGTTCCCAGTTGCGTAGGTGATGTCGCACTCGTAAGCGCGACGCCGCTCCTCGCTCGACATTCCCTGCTGAATGCAGCCCACCGAGAGTCCCAGGAACTCGTAGATCCCGCCCATCCATTGGGAATCGCGTCGCGCCAGGTAATCGTTGACGGTCATCACGTGGACCCCGCGGCCCTCTCGCGCGTACCAGATCACTGCGGGCACCGCGGCCAGCGTCTTGCCCTCGCCGGTCTGCATCTCGGCGATACGGCCGTTCGCCATCGCCAGCGCACCCTGCAACTGCACGTCGAACATTTCGAGGCCCAGCACCCGCGCAGCCACCACCGCCGTCACCGCGACGATTTCCACCAGGCTGGCCGCGCACCGCCCGGCTGCTTTAAGTTCGGCGTCGCTCAACCGGCCCAGTTCCGCACGCCTGAGGTTAATTGGTTTAATCTCTGACTCAGTCCGAACTGAATCCGGAAATAAATATTGAAGTAGACGCTTCCATAAATGGCGCATGATTACGCCCTCCTTTCTCTCTTCGAACTTGAATTAAGAGAGAAAGGCCGGCGGAGGCCGTTGATAGAGGGATTTTGAAAAAAGCGTGCTGTTGACGCGGGAATCGTCCGCCAACACGATAACCAGTGGCACGCGCGAACGCCGCACAATCATCCGGACCGCGGCCGGCTGCTCCGATCGATCCCGCGCCACCCAAACAATCGGGCAGTCTGACGCAGTTCGCGCAACAATCGAGACGGGCACGGCTTGCACCGCGCACAACCCCAGCAGCGCGGCCAGTACCCAGGATGTTGCCCGCCGTTTCACTAATCCCGAGTATTGCACAAACAACTCTACTCAATCCCAGTTTCGGACAATGCTCTATCCCGGATTGGCGCTAACTTTATTGCTTGCCGCGCTTGGATAGCTGGCAGTCAAGTTGCATATTCCACCGTTTCAAAGGAGGGCGCCATGCTATCGGACATCCAATACGCAGTCCGGATATTGCGAAAAACTCCGGGCTTCACCGCCATCGCAGTGCTTTCGCTCGCTCTCGGTATTGGAGCGAACTCCGCGATGTTTTCCCTCGCCGACGCGCTGGTGTTCCGCCCGTTGCCGGTCCCGGGGCCAAACCAGGTAATCACCGTCAACGACTCCGCGCCCGATCTCGCCCTCGCACCGTCGGGGAACATCTCTTATCCTGACTACGTCGATTTGCGCGACAAGAATAAATCCTTCGCAGGATTGGCTGCAGCCGCCTACACGTTCGTCGGAATGGCGGAGCAGCCGGCTGCCTTGCCGCACTTGCGTCTGGCACTGACTGTGAGCGGAAACTTCTTCCAGACACTGGAAGTGGCGCCGGCGCTGGGCCGCACTTTCACGCAGGAAGAGGACCGCGTCCCCGGCCGCGATGCTGTCGCGGTGCTTTCCTACGACACCTGGCAGCAGCGTTTTGCTGCGGACCCCAACGTAATCGGCCGGGCCATCCGTTTGAACGATGTCGAATTTACCATCATTGGCGTAGCGGGGAAGCAGTTCAACGGTATTCAACCCGTGGTGCACCCCGATCTTTATCTTCCGGTGATGATGCTGCCGCGCATTTCGCCCGACGTCACTAAGAACCCGCTGACGCTCCGCGACAATCGGATGTTCATGCTGAAAGGCCGGTTGAAGCCAGGCGTTGGTCTGGCGCTGGCCCGGGCCGAGATGGCTACCATCGCCAACAATCTGGCGGCATCCTATCCTGAAACCAATCGCAACCATGGAGCGCTGGTCCGCACGGAAGTGCAGGCACGCGTGGCGCAGAATCCATTGAACGCTCAGTTCGCCGCCATGCTGCTGGCCGTTGCCGGCCTGGTGTTAATCATCGCGTGCGCCAATGTGGCGAACCTGCTGCTGAGCCGCGCGCAATCGCGCTCGCGCGAGATGGCGGTCCGGTTGGCTATCGGCGCCTCGCGCGGCCGGCTGCTCCGCCAATTACTTACCGAGAGCTTAATCCTGTCGCTGGCCGGTGCTGCCGTGGGGCTGTTCCTGGCGCAATATGGCGCCGACTACTTTAATAGGCTGCCGCTAGCCAGCGAACTGCCGGTCTCACTGGTGGTCCAGCTCGACCGCCGCGTATTGATTTTCAGTCTGATCGCGGCTGTGCTGAGCGCGGTATTCTTCGGGCTCGCCCCCGCCATCCGCAGCGTTAAAACGGATCTCGTGCCCGCGCTCAAAACAGGTGAAACTGCGGGCTGGCGCCGCAGGACCTGGGGTAGAAATGCACTGGTCATCGCGCAGGTGGCATTGTCGCTGGTATTGCTCTCAGCCGCTACTCTTTTCGTTCAGACGTTACGTGCGGTAGTGGGCTCGAATCCGGGTTTCCGCACCGACCACCTGATGATGATGTCTTTCGATCCGTCGCTGGTGCATTATTCTCCGGAAAAAACCCACAATTTCTATCGAACTCTCACCGAACGCGCACGCCAGTTGCCGGGCGCGGAAAATGCGGCCCTCACATTGAGCGCGCCGTTCGATGGCGCGGCCGTCGCGACCAACAACATCGCACCCGAGGGATTTCAGTTCCCCAACGGCCAGGCGAGCGAGTCCGTACTATGCAACTTCGTTGACGAACATTATTTCGACACCATCGGAACGCCGGTCGTTCGCGGCCGCGGCATTCAAGCCACGGACACGGCCACTTCACAGCATGTCGCGGTGATCAACGAGTTCATGGCCGACCATTATTGGCCGCAGCAGGATCCCATTGGAAAGCGCTTTCGCAGCCTCGGCAGCGATGCCTCCTGGATCCAGGTGGTAGGCGTAGCGAAGAACTCGACGTATTTGGCATTCGGCGAGCCGCGCATGTCGTACTTCTATCTGGCCGCCGCGCAGCAGCCGTTGACGCGCATGACATTGCTGGTGAAAACCGCCGGGGACGCAGCCTCCCTGGCAGCGCCGTTGCGCGATCTGGTGCGGTCTCTCGACCCTCATCAGCCCGTCTACAACATCCACACCATGCGCGAGTATTTTCAGACGCGCGGGCTGCAGACGATGCATCTGATTGTGAACCTGGTCGGCGGCATGGGCCTGCTCGGGCTGGGCATGGCGCTGGTAGGTTTGTACGGCCTGGTTTCTTATTCGGTCAGCCGGCGTACTCGCGAAATCGGCATACGCATGGCGATCGGCGCCCAACAATTGGATGTTCTCGGAGTGGTGCTGCGCCAAGGCATGACGCTCGCCCTGATCGGCGCGGTACTGGGCTTGGCGGGCGGCTTCGGCGTACTGCGCCTGATTCGCTCGGCTTTCTCCCGTCTGCAGGAAGGCAGCATGTTCGACCCCTGGACCTTCATTGTGCTTCCAATCGCCTTACTCGCCGTCACGCTGCTAGCTAGTTACATTCCGGCCCGCCGCGCCGCCGGAATCGATCCGAATCAGGCGCTCCGATACGAATGATCGGGTTCCTCGGTTCTTCAGTTCTTCGGTTCAAGGAACAACGCACCTTCTTAACTGAAGAACCGAATAACCGGACAACCGAAGAACTCGCGAAGCGCGCAGCGCTAGCGATTTGCCTTGAGGAACTTAATGCCCTCAAAAGCTATCGTCTCCGGCGTCGGCGCTAAATCCCGCCAAATGGATGCCGCTGCAGAGAGCTCACCCAACGCGAATCCGAAACTCTCGATGGTGAGCCAGCCGTCGTACTTCATTTCGCGGAGCACGCTGAACACTCCGTTCCAATCCACGTGACCGGTGCCCGGAGTTCCACGATCGTTCTCGCACGTATGTACATGCTTCAAGTGCCGGCCTACGCGGCGGCAGGCACTCGGAACATCTTTCTCTTCGATGTTCGCGTGGAACGTATCGAATAACACGCCCACTCGCGGATTATTAACTGCCTCGCACAAGTCCGCTGCATCCTCTGCGGTATTCAGAAAGTAGGTCTCGAAACGATTTAGCGGCTCAATCGCCAGCGAAACATCGTTCCGCGCCAGCGCGTCGCCCAAAGATTGATAACACTCCGCAGCCCGATTCCATTCGTCCGAAGTCCGCCGCCTTCCCGGCAAATAACCCACCGGCGAATAAATAGGACCCACGATCAGCTTTCCGCCCGCCTCCGCCGCCACTTGGATGCAGCTCTCGAGATGCGTACGCGTCTTGCTGCGCACCGCCGCATCGTCCGAGATCGCACTCAGCCCGGAAGGAATTACAGAACAGAAGGTGCATTCCAGTTGGTTCTCATTGAGCGTCTGCCGGATCGCCGGGGCGTCCACTTCATCCAGGTTGATCAGCGGCAGTTCCACACCATCGAACCCGGCTTCTTTTATACGCGGCAGCAGCGCGAAATGAGAATGATCGAAGCTCGCGGTCCATATAAACGTATTGACTCCGAACTTCATTTCGCCCTCGGCCGGTTTTCAAACAGGAACAAGCCGTTTTTGCCGGCCACCGCGAATTCCAGGCCGCCATCGCCATGTAAGTCCGCCACCGGAATGTGCATTCCCGCACCGGTGCGCGAGCTGTAATCGATCACGTGCTTTACCCAAGCTACTTTACCTTGATCCATCAGAAATTCATACCAATAAATCCCCAGCGGCTCACGAGCGCCCGGATCATGATCGTGCGCCATATAGCGCTTGCCGGTGAGAAAATCCGGCTTGCCGTCGCGATTCACATCCACCATGCTCAGCGCATGGCTCTGCGACCAGGTATCGTCGATGATGTGTTTGGTCCAGTGCGAATCCGGGCCTTGCTCCATCCAGAAAATTCCGTAATCGTGCGCGGCGCTGGCTACCAGATCCTTGCGCCCGTCGCCATTCACATCCACGGCGTAAATAAATCCGGTCTCGCCCAGATCGAAATCGGGATGCCACTTCCACTGCCCCGTTCGCGGATCTGGAGGCGCTTCAAACCAGCCCTTCGGCGTAATAATGTCCACGCGCCCGTCGCCGTTGATGTCGCCCGCGCCGATGCCGTGGCCGTAGGACTTCGCGCTCACCACATGCTTCACGAACTCGCCGTTCTTTACTTCGTACCAGGCCGTGGGCGCCGTATCGCCCAGATAATCCGGCAGCAGCTCCTCAGCTTTTCCATCGTTGTCCAAGTCAACTAAAAAGGCGAACTCCACAAAGTTGCCTTGATCGATAGGATGTTCCCGCCAGGCGCCGCCCTGCTTGCCTGGGTTTTCCATCCACACTATGCGGTGCTCAAAACCGAGGCAACTGATGATGTCCGGGTAGCCATCCTGGTTGACATCCAAAGCAAGATCGCAGAAGTTGGCGATGTAGCCGTCCTGGAATTTCAAATCCCGGAATCGATGCGGCGTCCACGCGGGCGCTTCGTACCAATACTCTCCGGAGACGATATCCAACTTGCCGTCTTTATTGACGTCGGCGAACGCAACCGTCTCGGCCGCTCCGCCATCGATCATAGTCTTCGTGAATGGAACTTCCGCCGGGCGGGTTACGCTCCACAATGTGAAAACACAGGCGCCTGCCGCGAGCAATCGTAGTGTATATCTCATGCGCGAGATGCCTCAACGAGTATACTCTCGCCTACCAGGAAGCGTGAAAATCAGTTGGCAGGCGAAAGCGCCTGCCCCACAAATGCAGCCTCCTAGTGCGTCACCCTCATCTGCCAACTCTCGCCTACCGTGCGGGCGTGCCGGCGTCAGCGTCGATTTTGGCCAGCGTCTCGCGCACAACGGAGGCGTCCTTGGCATTAGGCGCTAACTCGAGATAGGTCCGGAAGCATTTGGCCGACTCGCTGTATTCATGCTTTTGCATGAGAATCAGACCCAGCACATAGCTCAACCGGGCGATCTTCCGCTCTTTGTCCAGACGTATCCCCTCGCGCGCCGCATGCTCGGCCTGTTCCACTTTATCCAGCCGGGCGCTCGCCACCGCGTTGTAGAGATAGGCAGCCGGAAAATCCTTTGGATCAAGCTGGATCCAGTCGTGAGAATATTTTTCCACGTCCAACCAATTCTGCTGGCGCTCGGCGAGCGCGGTCAATCCCTCATAAGGCCTCACGTACTTCGCATCGCTCTTTAAAGCTTCCTGCCATGCTTGCCCGGCTCCCGCCAGGTCATTCTTGTTCTGCCGCAACAGGCCCAGCTCAAACCAGGCAGCCGCGAATTTTGGATACGCGGCTACGGCCTTCGTGAATTCGCCCGAGGCCGCATCCCAGCGCTCCTCGTGCATTGCCAGCATGCCTTTGTCATAGGCCTTTCTGGCATTCGGAGGCGCCGACAGCGTGGTGACGCTAACGGCCAGAGCCTGCCCAGGGCTCATCGGATGCAGAATCAGCCGGCCGATTTTGGTGTCGTCCAAAGTGTTTTTCACCGCGATACTCACTCGCTCTGACCAAAATCCGGCCAGCACCGCCTGCACCTCGCAATCTCTGAGCGCGGCCGTGATGGGATTGGAATAATACGTCGAGTTGCCGATGGGCCTGCTGAGGTCTTTGTCGGGAGTGGCCTGTGCTGAGTCCGCTGTGGAGGTATCGGCGCCGTTGGCCGTCACCTTAAAACTGAATCGGCCTTTCGAATCGGTCCAGGTTTCGTCGCGCGCGACACCTTTGCAAACTCGCTGGATCAGCACCGCTTCCGGCGGCTTCGATCCGTCCTCCAGCGCCACGTCACCCGAGAAATAAATCGCCTTCTCAGTATTGCGCCCGTCGGAAGGGAATTGAGCGTGGGCGCCCATGGCGGCAACCAGCAACATTGCGATTCGTGACTTTCGGAAGTCCATAACGCCTCATCAGTCAAGACGCGACTCCTTCAATTATGCGCCTGCGCAGACTGGTTTGGGTTGTACCAGGATTCCATCCCAATGTCACTAAGAATTCCCGGAAGCCTGGTGGGGCAGGGCCATGCCCTGCCGGGGACCTTGAGGGAGTAACTTTGCGGCGCGCTAAACCGTCGATGCGCCTGGCAGGGCACGGCCCTGCCCCACTAATTCGGGTAAGCATCGCCCGGATGAACGATGCGAATCTGGTGATCCGTAAAAAGGCTGTGACTTCCGGGCAGCTCCACTTTCGGCATATGGCAGCTAACGCATTTCGTACTCGCCACCGGGCACGGTTTCTGCATGGCGGCGTCGCTGGCCGAAGCCTTTCCGTGACACGCGAGACAATTGTGATCGTAGCTCGCTTCGTCCCGCGCCAGATTCGCGTGCGGATTGTGGCAAGCCGTGCAGCTAATCCGCCGGTCATTTCCCAGGAAGCACTTGCTGTTGGCCAGCCGGTACGGTTGAAATCTCACATTCACCTGGCCCCAAGTCTTCATGCGGATCACCGCATCCCAGGTGCGATGGCACGTCCCGCAGAAGTTCGACATATCCTCGGCAGGCATCTCGCCCAATTTTTTTGGCGTGGCCGCCCGCTTGCCCTGCGCCAGAGCCTCCCGGTGCGCGTTGGCTCCCTGGTGGCAATGCTCACAATCCAGACCCGGCCGCATGGATTCCAGAGTAAGCCTGCCCTGGCTGACGCCGCCTGAGCTATGGCATCCAAAGCAGGCTACGATTTCCTGCATGAATGTTTCCCGCCCCATGGCTTCCACCAGATTGTGCGGCCGCAATCGCTCACTCCCCATAGTGACGGCCAAGCCGCCGGCGTTCGGATAGTAGCTCACCAAGCTTTCATAAAAATGGCTTTCGTATTCGAACACGAAAGTTTGCGAAGAAATTCCGAACACATAACGAATCGGCAGCGCCAGCGAAGCTGTTCCATCGCTGACCGTGTAGACGCTCACCCCATCTTTGCGTTCGATGAGGTACTTGTAGCCATTGCTTTCGAAACTCAACCGAGGATGCTCTTTCAGCACCGCTTGATCGTCCGCCAGCTCAATTCCGATTCCCATCGGAGTTTTCGGCTGCGATCGCGCTTCTTCCTGGTGGCAGGCGGCACAGCCAGTCTTGTCGGCGGGCGGCGCCGCAAACGCCGCGAGAGTCAAGCTCGCGCAGAACATCGCGCTGAGACTACCCCGGGCCATGAGAGTCGCTCTCCTTCGCGATCGCGATCGAAGTCCGGCGTTCGCGCCGCGCGTCTGCATGCCGGCCGGCCTTAGAGTACACTCCCGCCAGACCCATGTGGTACTCGACATTCGCCGGATCCAGCCGTTCCGCAGTCTCGATATGTTCGATGGCCTGCCCAAGGTCTCCCGTACCGGCCAGCAGCAGTCCGTACGCGTATTGCGCCATGGGACACATCGGGCCATCCTGGGCGGCTTGCCGCGCAATCGGCAACGCGGCGGATTCCGAACCCGCCCGCATAGCAATCAGCGCGATCATTGCGCGTGCGTCCGCGCTGTGCGGATTCAACTCCAGCTCGCGCTTCAATTCCGCTAGGGCTTCCTCGGCGGGACGGAACGAAAGTAAATAGGTAGCGTATAAAAAGTGAACGCCCACAGCGTTTGGATAGCGTTCCAGCAGCGACTGAAATACCGGCCCCGTCTTAGTGGTATCGCCGGACATCCAGAGATAAACTGTCTCGCCCACCGACGCTACCAATTCCCGGCGTTCCGGCGGCACTTCTTTTGGCAGAAGCTGCTCATGCAGAGCCGTCAGGCCGATACCCGCGATCAACGTGGGATCGTGAACGCCGCGCCGCACGAACGGCATAAACCGTGGCGACGCCTGATCGAACAAGCCGGCCCGAGTTAGCAGCAGCGCTTCATGGAAACGGATCACTTGTCCGGTGGCTGGCTCAATGTCCGTGCCAATCTCGAGTCCCCACCGGATGTGTTCCAGCGCGTGCGCGTAGTCGCCGGTCTCGGATTCGCACAGCCCCAGGAACGCCCACCCCGGCGCGGCCTTATCTTCCAGCTTGACGAACTCGGCGAAGGCTTTTCGCCCGCTCTCGTATTGATCGCCGTCATAAAAAAGAGTCCCGAGGTACCACCATCCGTCCGGCCACGCAGGCTTCAATTGGAGAGCTTCTTTGTAAAGCTGGATGGCCTCAGGGATTTTGCCGGCCTCTCGCGCCGCGTTGGCCTGCGCGGCCAATTCCTCGAAGGTAGCTGCACCCGCGCCGGACGCAGCGATCAGAGCGATCGCGGACACGAATATTCGGGCCAAAACCTTCATTGCAACGCGTTCAACACGCACTATAACATTGTGAACACAATCGTACACGCCA
>DASYNU010000221.1:0-31115 GCA_036008345.1 Bryobacteraceae bacterium | reverse complement strand
ATATTTACCTATAGTATAACCCCGAACCGGACAGGCGGTCGCTCCTTCCGAACTGAGAGCGTGAGAAGCCGTGAGGAATTCAGAGGCACCGGTCGCTTACGCTCGCGGTTCGGAAAGAATGTCTCAAGCTTAGAGAGTGTTACCGAACCGCGACCGTAAGGGAGCCGGTGTCTTCTGAGCGGCTGGTGGATTGTCGCGTTAACATCAGCACAGCAAGTTTGTGATGCCCCCTCGTTTAACACCGCTGCCGATCGTGCTGGGCCCCACGGGATCCGGCAAAAGCGAACTGGCAATTCATATCGCGCTAGGGATCGGCGGCGAGATTGTGAACTGCGATTCCTTGCAGGTCTACCGGGGCTTTGATATTGGAACGGCCAAGGTGCCAGAGGCTGCACGGCGCGGAGTTCCCCACCACCTCATCGATAGCATGGAGCCCGGTCGACTCTTCACCGCCGGCGACTATTCACAGCAGGCGCGGGCAGCGCTAGGCGAGATTGCCGCTCGCGGACGCGTACCCATCGTAGTGGGAGGCACCGGATTTTATTTGCGCGCACTGTTGGCCGGGCTTTCCGAGGGACCGTTGCGGGATACAGCCCTGCGTGAGCGGTTACAGCGGCGCGAGCAGAAGCGGCCCCTCAGTCTGTACCGGATTCTCTCGCGTCTGGATCCCGCGGCTGCAGCGCGCATTCACGCGAATGACACGAAAAAGATCATTCGCGCCCTGGAGGTTCGGTTAGTGGAAGGCCGCCCGATTTCCGAATTGTTTTCGCGCGGCCGCGACGCGCTCACTGGTTTCCACCCCATCAAAATCGGCTTGAACCCGCCCCGTGCGCTGCTTAATCAAAGACTTGACGCACGTACGGTTTGCATTTTTGAAGCGGGCCTTCTTGAGGAAGTGCGCAGTCTTCTTTCGAGCGGAGTTTCCCGGAATGCTAAGCCGTTCGAATCGCTCGGCTATAAACAGGCATTACAGGTGTTAGACGGCCGCTGGACATCCGAGCAGGCCATCGCATCCACGCAACTCGAAACCCGCCGCTATGCCAAACGGCAAGCCACCTGGTTTCGAAAAGAGCCGGAGGTCCGATGGCTGGAAGGCTTCGGTGATGATCCGGATGTGCAAGCGCAGGCGCTCGCGCTTACCGCAGAAACTGAATTCTAACTTTTCTTGACATTTTCTTGATATGTCCGTAAGAAACCGAAGCCACTTTCGAGCGTATTAGATGGTGTAGTTAGAAGACATCTCTACGTTGAGGAGCCAATAAAGTGGTTAAAAAATCCATACTCGCATTCGCTACATTTGCGCTCGCGGTCGCGAGTGCAGCTTCCAGTTACAGTGTTACTTTCTTTCAGCCTGTCGTAGTGAACGGCCAGACGTTACAGGCCGGTGACTACAAAGTGCAATTCACCGCCGACAAGGCCACCATCAAACAGGGCAAGACCGCGACCGAAGTACCGGTCAAGGTTGAAACCAACAACGATAAATACGCCACCACCACTGTCCGGCTAAATGGGCAGCAGGTTGAGGAAATCCGTCTGGGCGGCACGAAAACAAAGCTCGTCTTTGAAAAGACGGGTGCTGGCACTAATTAACTCTGGCACTAAACCCGGTGGGGCAGATGGCATCCTGCGCGCGGTTGTCAACCGCGCAAATTCAGAACGATCCACCTGCCCCGCACTTTCAACCGATAGAATGGATCTGTGCGCCGTGTTTTGCCGTTGGCCTGTCTTTTCCTGACCCTTCCGTTGGCCAAAGCCGACACTTACTTAGTCTTGCCTTTTTTCAATCTCTCCAAAAGCGCCAATTTGAATTGGATCGGTGAAAGCCTGGCGGAAACTCTGCGCGAGGCGCTGTCCTCCGAGGGGCTGATTACGCTGGATCGCGATGATTGCGTGGAAGCCTATCGGCGCCTTGCCATTCGCCCCTACTCGCTGTTAACCACTGCCTCCGTGGTGAAGATGGGTGAGGCGGTGGATGCCGAGCAGGTGGTGTTCGGCGGGTTCGACCTGAAGGCGAGCCCGGACGCCTCCGTCAAAAGTCGAGGCTCGCTCCAGATTACTGCCCGGATGCTCGACCTGAAGCATATGAAGCAGGGGCCCGAACTGCGCGAGGTGGGAGCGTTGGAGGATCTGGCGGCCTTACAGGGACACCTGGCTTGGCAATTGCTTCGATACCTCAAAAAGGACAGCGCGCCGTCAGAGGCGGAGTTTCGAGAACGGCACCCGGCGGTGCGCGTGGATGCCATCGAAAACTACGTCCGCGGTCTATTGGCCGCCAATCCGGATGAACAGCATCGCTTCTTCACTCAGGCGGCACGCTTGGATTCCCATTATTCGCAGCCATGCTTCCAGCTAGGGCGTCTGCTGTGGAAAAAGAAAGAATACAAATGGGCTGCAGATTGGTTCCAAAAGGTGTCGACTGCGGACGTACATTATCACGAAGCGAATTTCTTTCTTGGCTTGTGCCGTTATTATACGGGGGACTTCGCGGGCGCGCAAACCGCGTTTGAATTGGTAGCGCGCGTCGTTCCACTCAATGAGGTGTACAACAACCTGGGCGCAGCCGAATCCAGGACCAATCCCCGAGATGCCCTGGCGAACTTCCGCAAGGCTCTGGAGGGGGATGAGAGCGATCCGGCTTATCAATTCAACGTTGGGTACGCACTGTGGAAACAAGGCGACTTTCAGGCCGCCGGCGAGTATTTCCGCGCAGTTTTGGAACGCAATCCCGAGGATCCGCAGGCCACTCTTCTGGCGGCGCGCTGTACCAGCCACACAGGCTCACGGCCGGGCGATGCCCGCACGGAGGGTCTGGAACGCCTGAAGACGAACTACGAAGAGAATGCGTACTGGCAATTGAAGGCCGTGCTTCAGCCGCATCAGCAGGAGTAGAAGCTGTCTGCAGCTATCAGAAGCCGCGAGAAATCGGCATGAGCGCGGGGTTGGCAGACGAAAGCGTCGGCCCCACAGGGTCAACGCAAGTCATTGAATTGATTGGCCGAATCCCGCAGGCGTTCCTGGAGGCAGGATTGCCAGACCCCTACGATCCGTTTCACTTTCATCGGCTCCGTTCGTCGCAGGCTTCTCGCCCATCCACAGGGTCCTGAAACCCCATTCGGAAACGAAGCGATTCGAAACCTCCAGCGCTCTCATACCGGGAAGCACCCGGCCGCACCTGCTTACGAATGCGTCGAGGGGGCGAACTCAGCTCGAGGCGGCAAACTTAGTAGGTAACCCTAGCGGAGGCCGGCTTGGCGAGCGGCCAGGGGCTGCCATGCGGGAGTGCCGTCTTCCCATTGGTTATCGGTGAGTTGCTCGACGCCAGTGCCGTCGTACCGCATCACGAAAATCTCGCCATAGGGCTGCGGCGCATCTGTATAAACCACCTCATCCTTAAAACCCATCCTCGAACTGGTGAAGACGATGTACTCGCCGTCCGGCGACCACGCCATGTGCGCGTCGTTGCCCAGCGTGAAGGTGAGGCGCTTTACTCCCGTACCGTCGGGCTTGACTGTGTATACCTCGTAGGCGCCTTCCACCAAACGCGAGAACATGATCAGATCGCCGCGCGGAGACCACAATGGGAAATTATCGTATTCCGCGGTTAGCGTTGTCACCGCCTGCGTTTCCAGATTCATGATGCGTAGCCCGTATCCGTCCTTATCGAAGGTCCGGTACACGATTCGCTTGCCGTCGGGCGCAAACGAAGGGAACGCGTTGTTGCTTAACCCTGCGGTGAGTGCGCGAAATCCGGTTCCGTCAGCATTCACGATGGCCACCTGCGCGCCGTCTTCAACGCGATCGACGGGTTTGAGAAACTGCAATCGAAAGCCATCGAAGAACGCCGGGAATGTGCCGATGCCGAAGACGATCCGGCTGCCGTCGGGCGACCAGGCGCCGGCCAGTACGTTCCGGCTTTTGTCTTGATAAACCATTTTGGATGTTCCGCTGGACACCGTCGTCACACTGAGAGCAGCGCCAAGTTTTCCGGCCGCCGCCACCGTAACATACTCATTTCCGGAAGGGCTGAAAGCAGGCAGCATTCCCGACTGAAATAACTCGTAATTCGGATTGCGGCTGAATGAGCTGTGCCACGCCGGCCGCGCTACGATAAAACGTTTGGCAAAGACCACGTGGGTTCCATCGGGCGACCAGGATGCGGCACGGATGGCGCCGCGCGGCCCGCGCCGGCCGCTCGAGTAATAGATACCCGCTTCATCGGTATCCTTCTTGATGAATCCGATCTCGTCCGCAGCCAGAGGCGACGGATTTATTTTGACGCCCGGCGAAGCCGGCAGATTGGTTGACGTTCCCGTCGCGGTGTCGATGGATACCAGGCGCGTGTCGTTGCCGGGCTCAGGAGCCACTCTCCGATTCGCGAGCGTCTGTTCGCCGGTCATGCAATACGCGATGACGCGGCTCGCGCCCGTCCATTTAGGGCTGCCGCAGAAATCTCCGTTGGTGATCTTTTTCAACCCGGAGCCGTCGGGGCGAATGATGTAAATATCCGCCAACTGCAGCCGCTCCCAGCGTCCATGAGCGAAAGGCATGGGGTTGCCGCGCACCGAGGAGAAAGCGATCCAACTCCCATCCGGCGACCAGGCCGGACGAAAATCACCGGTCTTTCCCGTGGTGAGCGCCGTGGCGCGCAGCGTGGCTAGATCCATGGTCCAGAGATTTGCCATTCCGCCCCCACGCGTGCTGACGAACACCAGTTGCTTGCTATCGGGAGAGAATGCCGCTTGATCGTCGTAAGCCGGGTCGGTGGTGAGCGGCGTGAGTCCGCTGCCGTCAGGATTTACACGAAACAGATCAGCCGATCCGTTCCGGTCGGATGTGAAGACGATCGATTTCCCGTCAGGAGCCCAGGCTGGGTCGTAATCCGTATCTTTGCTCGTGAGAAGCGGGCGCTCGCCGCTACCGTCGGATGCGGAAACGAAAAGCTCCAACTGGCCTTGCTGTGGAAATACCCGGGCATAAGCGATACGTCGGGGCGTGGGTGTTTGAGCACACAGTAAGACGGCTGCCGCGAAAGCGGCGATGGGGAAGCGCATGTGTGATTCTAACACCCGGTGGGGCAGGGCCGTGCCCTGCCAATGGTTTGCTGCGGTCATCCGGGCAGGGCATGGCCCCGCCCCACAACCAAACTAACCCACTAGGCCTCGTGGATCGCCCGCGCCACCCGATAAGCCGAGCGCGTAGCGGCCTCCATCCCCCAGTTCAGATTGTCGCAGTAGGCTCCGGCGAAATAGACGCGTCCCACGGGTTGAATGGACGCTGGCCAGAATTTGCGAAGTTGCCCTGGCCGATAGTCGCTGGCCTGGCATCCCATAGCCCATTTATCCCGCGACCAATCGATCGTCATGATGTGATCGATGTCCGCGGATTTGCCGGGGTAGTAACGCTTGAAAACGCGCAAAGCGGCCTCTGCGGGAGAACTCGCTTGTCCAGTGCCGATAAGCAATCCACGCTGGGTCGCGACATCCTCGGCCATGGGCCACAGAGGACCCAGAATCGGACTCCCGAACTCCATGTTCCCGCTGAGGCCGTCGCGCTCCCAGAATTTGGTCCGCGATTGGAAAATGGGACGCGTCTCCAGGGTGTACGGCATATTCTCGATCACGAAACGTTTGGCGTCCGGCCATGCAGGATCGACGGGTATCTGACGAAGGATGATCGCGTTCATCGAACAAACCAGATAATCGCCCTCGAACTTTTTGGTTGCTCCACTCTCGGTACAGTTCACGGTCACGCCTGTATCGCCGTATTGGATGTGCGTGACCGGGCAATTCTTGCGAATGCGGCCTTCCAAGCGAGCCGCGAAAGCATCGGGAAGCGCTTGATTGCCACCCTTCAAACGATAAAGTTCGTGCGGATCAGAGGGCAATCCACGCAGCCTCACAATCGCCTCGCCCCAAATGCCGTGCAGCGCCGAATCGTCCGAACCAATGCTTTGAATCGCCGCCTTCGATGCTCCCTCGCGGCGGAGCAAATCCGTGATGGAGCAGTCATCCAGTGCGTCCAGCCCCACGCCAAAAGGTTGATACTCATCCCGGATCTTCTCTATGTAGCGTCCCAGGTACAACTCGGTCAGATCCCGTGAGTGCTGCTTGGTTATATAGTCGATCTCGCGCTGGTTGTAACCGCTCGCCTTCAACGTCTTGACCGCGATGGCTTCTTGCTCGCCTACCATGCGTCCGTTGACAATTTGCAGCATATTTTCGCGATGCGGATATGCGAGAACGGGAAGCTCGAATTCCTTTATATAGCTTCGATAGAGCTCGTAGCCGGGCCGTGTGAAGTGCTCGGCGCCGCCATCGGCGTACAACCCATCCTCCAGTCCTTCGCGAACAGTGAGCACGTGGCCGCCGGTCCGGTTTGAGGCTTCGAGAAGCACCACATCGTGGCCCCTTTTGTTAAGCTCCCAGGCACAACTCAAGCCTGCCAAGCCAGCGCCCGCGACGATCACGCGTTTGGGGCGCGCTGCCGCGGCCACCGGCCATGGCTTGCTAATGTTCGTCAGAATCGCCGCAAGTTTGAGAATGTCACGCCGATGCATCAAGGAATCCACCTTTCTATCTTGTCTTACTAACAACCGGTGTGTATGATCCTCTTGAGGACCATGATCAATCGAAGGCAATTGTGGAGGAAGATTTCTGGAGCAACCGTGGGAGCCGTCGCCGGCACGCAAACTCTCGGCCACGCTCAGGAAAAGCATCCCGAGAGCAAGCCGCTGCCGCTCAAAGATTTTCAGCCTAAGAGCATGCTGCACACCAAGGTAACTCAGGTGCCGAAAGCTCGCTATGCGCTGATCGATTTTCATACTCATATCACCCATGGAGACGATTTAGGCGGCACTGAGACTTTGAAAATTGGTGGCCAGCCTGCTCAGATCCTTCCTTACATGGATCAGCGCAACATCCGGATGATGGTCAACTTGACCGGCGGTTACGGCCGGGGGCTGGAGCAAGCGCTCGATCTCCTCTCAAGGCCGCATTCAGGCCGATTTGTTGTTTTCACGCAGCCTTGCTGGAGCCGGCTCAACGAACCTGGGTATCCGAAAATCCAAGCCGATCAGATTGAACGCGCTCAAAAAGCCGGGGCCAAGGGCATCAAAATCCTCAAGACGCTGGGATTGTACATCCGCGAAAACGTGAAGACTGGAAAGCTGGTGAAAGTGGACGATCCCCGGTTTGACCCGATGTGGGAAAGCGCCGGCGCGTTAAAGATGCCTGTGGCGATTCACACGTCCGATCCTGAAGCGTTCTTTTTGCCAGTGGATCGATTCAACGAGCGCTACGACGAATTGCAGAATCATCCCGACTGGTCGTTTTATGGCCGCGATTTTCCATCCAACATGGAATTGCAGGAGGCCAGGCGGCGAATGATGCGCCGTCACCCCAAAACTCAATTCGTTTGTCTGCACGTGGCCGATTCCGAGAATCTCGAATACGTTTCGGAGTGCCTGGATTCGCATCCGAATATGCACGTGGACATCGCGGCTAGGCTCTCCGAACTCGGACGCCAGCCGCGCGCCGGACGGAAGTTCTTCGACCGTTATCAAGACCGTATCCTGTTCGCGACCGATGGCGACGGCGTGAATGAACCGGGATTCTACGAACCGTACTTCAGGTTTCTCGAAACTGACGACGAATATTTCCCCTACGCGCCCGAGCCGATTCCCGAAGACGGGCGCTGGCAGATTTATGGAATCGCTCTTCCGGATTCGATCCTCAAAAAAGTTTACTATCAGAATGCGGCTCGTTTGCTGGGAATCGCGACTTAGGTCGACCGCTGCTTTGGAGGATCGCCTGTGGAGTTGATTGCTGCATCCCGAATTTCAGTACTGGCATTAGCGGCGTGTTGCGCGGCTCTGGCCGACGACGGCGCCGAAGTGTATCAGAAGCATTGCGCGCAATGTCACGATAAAGGCGTCGGCCGCGCGCCGCAACGCCTTATGCTCAGCCTGTCGACTCCCGAGCAGGTGCTGGCCTCGCTCACCAATGGCAAGATGTCAGAACAGGGCAAAGCGCTCACACAGGCGGAATCTCGAGACGTGGCCATGTTCGTTACCGGCAAATCGTTCGGGTCCGAGGACGCGGCCAAACAAGGCGTTTGCTCCGAACCCGCGCCGGCTTTCGAAAAGCCATTCTCCGGCCCTTACTGGAACGGCTGGGGCGTGGACACGTCCAATCGCCGGATGCAACCGGCCGCCATGGCTGGCTTGCGCGCGGACCAGGTCCCACAATTGAAGCTGAAGTGGGCATTCGGTTTTCCAGGTGGCGGCCGGGCATTTGCACAACCCACCGTGGTGAGCGGGCGGATCTTCGCGGGTAGCGATTCAGGCAAAGTGTATTCGCTCAATGCCGCAACGGGCTGCATCTACTGGATGTTCAAAGCCGATACGCCGGTACGCAGCGCCATCAGTATCGGGCCGGTGGGCGCAAAGTGGGTGGCGTACTTCGGCGACCAGCACGCGCAAGCCTATGGCGTGGACGCGGCTACGGGCGCACTGTTGTGGAAGGCGCGCGTGGAGGATCATCCAGCCGCCATGATCACGGGCGCGCCCGCGCTATACCAAGGCCGGCTGTATGTGCCCGTTTCCTCTTACGAGGAGGTGACCGGCGCGTCGCCCAAATACGAATGCTGCAAGTTTCGCGGCTCAGTGACGGCGCTGGATGCCGCCACGGGCGCGCAGATTTGGAAAAGCTACACCATTGCGGAGGCTCCGCATCCGGTACGCCAGAACAAGCAGGGGACGCAACTTTGGGGGCCGTCGGGTGCAGGCGTATGGTCGTCACCCACCATCGATCCGAAACGGCACGCAGTCTACGCGGTCACAGGCGATGCTTACTCGGATCCAGCCGCGCGTACCAGCGACGCATTCCTCGCTTTCGATTTAGATACCGGGAAGCTGCTTTGGTCGCGTCAGTTGACCGAAGGTGATGCCTTCGTGGTCGGCTGTCCTGCCGGGGACAATTGCCCGGAAGCTAAAGGGCCGGACTTCGATTTCGGCTGTTCTCCGAACCTGGTGGATCTCGCGAACGGCAAGCGCGCGCTGGTGGCCGGACAGAAATCCGGCATGGTGCATGCGCTCGATCCGGATCAGCAAGGTGAAGTGTTATGGCAGACGCGCGTCGGTAAGGGCGGTCCGCTCGGAGGAGTCCAGTGGGGCAACGCGTCGGATGGCCAGAATGTCTACGTGGCTGTTTCGGACCACTACGCTTCAAAGGATCCGAGCGAGGCTGGCGGGATGTTTGCACTGAAGTTGACCACGGGAGAGCGCGTGTGGTCCACACCAGCGCCTCCCTGCGTAGCAAAGGCTGGCAAATCCGGATGCAGCCCGGCTCAATCGGCGGCAGTGACAGTGATTCCTGGCGCCGTGTTCTCGGGCTCTTTGGATGGCCACCTGCGCAGTTATGCGGTCGCCGATGGCCGGATAATCTGGGATGTGGACACGGCGTTGGATTATCAGGCGGTGAACGGAGTGAAAGCCAAGGGCGGGTCACTGGACGGTCCGGGGCCGGTAGTGGTGGGCGGGATATTGTATGTGAACTCCGGCTATGGAATGTTCGGCGAGATGCCGGGGAATGTGCTGCTGGCGTTTTCGGTGGATGGGAAGTGACGCGGTGCGAGTCTGACGCCTTGATTCAGTAACGGACCCGAACCGCGACCGTAAGGGAGTCGGTGCCTTTATATTTTCGCGGATTCTGCGTGCCGAATCGAAACGTCAGGCCGAGTTCAGCGTCTATCTCGTTGCGCAAACCTTGTTCCTCATGGAGGTTCCCGATGATCCCGTCCATTGCGAAGCGCTTGCCGTTGCTGTTTTTCGCGCTAATGTGCGTGCTTGCCGCACTTCCCGCGTCCGCACAACCCATCCCCGCGGGGGACATACGCATCCACTACTTTCGGCCGGACGGCAACTACTCCGGCTGGACGGTGTACGCGTTCGACAACACCACGGAAAACACGGGCGCCTATTCGAGCGGCCCGGTGCAGGTGACTGGAACCGATAGCTTTGGTGCGTATTTCGATGTAGGCATCACATCCGGTGCGCAAGAAGTTGGGATTATTATTCACAACCCAACCGCAGTGGGCGGAGACCAGAAAGACACTCCCAACAATTTGTTTGTCGATCCCTCGACGCAGGGTCTTGAATACTGGGCGTACTCTGGGATAGCCAAGCTGTACAACACTGCGCCCAGCTTGACCAATCCCACCGCATTGTTGCCGGGATACGTTCGCGTTCATTACCACCGGACGGACGGCAACTATGCAGGCTGGACGATCTATGCGTTCTTCGATACGACGGAGTACACCGGCGACTACAACAACGGCCTGGTACCTCCCACGAATTCTGACGCCTATGGAATCTATTTCGATGTGGCTGTTGTTGCGAATGCGCAGAATCTTGGGCTGATTATTCACAATCCCTCCGCGCCTGGCGGCGACGTAAAAGATCCAGGGCCGAATGAGTTTGTCGATCCGTCTACAGAAGGCTTCGAGTATTGGGGCTACACGGGAATCGGCAAGTTGTACAAGAGCCAGGTGAGCCTTACCAATCCCAACGCGCTGCTGCCTGGATACGCGCGCATTCACTACTTCCGGCCCGACGGAAAGTACGCGAACTGGAGCGTCTACGCCTTCGACGACACCGCAGAATTTACGGGCGACTTCAACGACGGACTTACGTTTGTAACCAGCCAGGACTCATACGGCGTGTACTTCGATATCAGTCTGATCCCCAATGCGCAGAACCTCGGATTCATCATCCACAACACCGCCACCGGGGTCAAAGATCCTGGGCCCAATATGTTTCTTAACGTGGGCGCTTTCACCGAAGCCTGGGCAATTTCAGGTAACGCGACGGTCTTCACTTCGACGCCAACTCCTACCCAGATATTGGATAGTCTGTTGAACGTGCAGCAGGCCTACTGGCTGGACCGCCAGCGGGTGGCCATCCAGCCTCAGTTTGCCCAGAGCGGCGATACCTATGCCCTCACTTCCAGTCTGACCGGGGGCCTGTCGGTAACTCCCACCGGCATCACGGGTGGGACCAGTATTCCGCTCACGCCTGGCGGCAGCCTGACTGCGGATGAGTTGCTCCGATACCCACAATTGAGCTCTTACGCCGTCCTTCAACTTCCGGCAAATACACCAGTCTCCACTTTGCAAACGGCCCTGCAGGGGCAAATCGCGTTTTTTCAGCCGTCGGGTCCAGCGGAGCGCTACAGTATGCCACCGGCATTCAGTTCGCCGGCGTCCTGGACGATCTCTACTACTACCCAGGCAAGCTCGGTGTCGTCTTCAATCATGGCCAGCCCGATTGGCAGGATTTTCCTGACGACGAAAACTATGCGGTGAAGCTCAAACTATGGGCGCCAACCGCACAGAGCGTCTCGGTTCAGATTTTCAACAACGAATTCGATACGACGCCTTCCGCGGTTTTACCGATGCATTCACACAATGGCGTTTGGGTAGCCGGCGGACAGGCCAATTGGCGAGACAAATACTATCTGTATAGCGTGCAAGTCTGGGTGCCATCCGATGCCGCAGTGGACACGAACGTCACCAGCGATCCGTATTCCATCGACATCGCATTGAACGGCGCCAAGAGCAGGATCACCGACCTGGACTCCGCTGAGACTGAGCCCCCCGGATGGGACGGGGATAATTCACCTCCACTGAACAGCTTCAGCGACATGAGCGTGTATGAGCTACATATTCGCGACTTCAGCGTGAACGACTCTACAGTTCCATCGGCTCATCAGGGTATGTATGACGCTTTTGGCGACCAGAATTCCGCGGGCATGTCGCATCTTCGCTCCCTGGCCGATGCCGGGCTTAAGGCAGTGCATATCCTGCCGTCCTTCCACTTCGCCAGTGTGAATGAAGACAAATCCACATGGATCATTCCCACCGGTCTCGGACAATATCCGCCGGATGGCCAGCAGCAGCAGGCAGCGGTCACCGCCAGCCAGACGAATCCTGCCTACAACTGGGGCTATGACCCGGTGCATTACATGACGCCGGAAGGCAGCTACGCCATCAATCCCGATAACCGCGTGCTCGAATACCGGGTAATGGTTCACGGGCTGCACAAGGCGGGCCTGCGCGTGATCCAGGATGTAGTCTTCAACCACACCAATGCCAGTGGCGAAGGTCCCAACTCCAATCTCGATGAGGTGGTCCCGGGCTACTACCATCGCCTGGATGCAAATGGAAGCCTCGAAAACGGTTCGTGCTGTCCGGACACGGCGCCCGAACACAAGATGATGGAGAAACTGATCATCGACACCCTGGTGCTCAATGCAAAGGAGTATAAGATCGACGGCTTCCGCTTCGACATTATGAGCTTCATGTTCACTTACAACATGCAGAATATTCAGGCTGCCCTGCAGGCGCTCACTCCACAGAAAGATGGAGTGGATGGAGACGGCATCTATCTGTATGGAGAAGGGTTCAATTTCGGAGATACAGTTAACAATCAGATTGGGCCGAATGCTTCGCAAGTCAATCTCTACGGCTTCGGTATCGGCACCTTCAATGACCGCATTCGCGATGGGATTCGCGGTGGCAGTCCGTTTACTGACGAGCGCGTGCAGGGTTTTGCCACTGGGCTCTTCACCGATCCGAGCAGTTTCACCAACAGCAGTCTTTCACCGAGTTCGCAGCAGGCGCAATTGCTGCAGTACTCCGACTGGATCGATATAGGACTCGCCGGAAACCTGCGCGATTATTCTTTTACCGATAGCGCAGGCGCGACAGTAACTGGGGCCCAGGTGAATTACAACGGGCAACCCACCGGATACACCAAGAGTCCGATCGAGGCAGTGAACTATGCCTCAGTCCACGACAACCAGGATCTCTTCGACGCGGTGCAGCTAAAATCCAGCTTCAGCGACAGCATTGCCACCCGTGCCCGAAGGCAGGTGCTGGGAATGAGCCTGGTCACGCTTGGACAAGGCATCCCGTTCTTCCAGGCCGGTGACGATCTGCTCCGTTCGAAGGATATGGACCAGAACAGCTATGACTCCGGGGACTGGTTCAATAAGATCGACTGGAGCGGCCAGACGGCCAATTGGGGCATCGGTCTACCGATCGCCAGCCAGAACCAGGGACAGTGGCCGATCATGGAACCGTTGCTCAGCAACCCTGCGTTCACGCCGCTTCCAGCGAATATCGCATACAGTGAAGCGGCCTTCAGCGACCTGTTGACCATCCGCTACAGTTCAGATTTGTTCCGAATGGCGACACTCCAGGAAATCCAACAGAACCTTACCTTCCTGAACACCGGGCCGGCACAAACGCCGGGTCTCATTGTTATGAAGCTGGATGCGAATAGCGGCAACTACGGAAAGTACAAACACATCGTGGTGCTTTTCAATGCCACCAATGCTCCGGTGACGTTTACCAATAGCCAGCTGCAAGGTTTGGCGCTGCACCTGCACGCGGTCCAGCAAAACTCCAGTGATCCAGCAACAACGCAGTCCACGTTCAACTCCGCAACGGGGACAGCTACAGTACCCGCGCTCACAACCGCGGTATTTGTGGCGGAAAAGAAGTAGACCATCGCCGCTGAACAAACCCTGCGAGACCTTGAGTCCACTGTCGCTTAGTTTTCCCAGTTGTAGGAATTTGACCCTGGTGGGGCAGGGCCATGCCCTGCCAGGTGCGTTATGAGCCGGGGTCGCAAACGACTGACAAACCGATGGTTTGCCGCGCGCTCGAAAGTCACTCCCTCCAGGTCCCGGCAGCGCATGGCCCTGCACCACAAATTAGCGCAGAAATCGTGTAGCGCGGGCAAAGTGCTAGCCTGGACGACATGCCCGGTTCCCTAAGGGCGCTAGCGTTGCTGTTCAGTGCGGCTGTCTCGTGCGCTTCCCTTCAGGGACAGAACATTTCGTCAGCGTATGAAAAAGCGCTCGCATATGTCCGGCAGGGGAGCTTCGATCGCGCCGTGCCTCTACTGGAAGAAATCGTGCGATCCACGCCGGGCAGTCTGAAGGCGCGAGATCTGCTTGGAATTGCCTTGTCTTCGCTAGGCCGTCGGGAAGAAGGGAATGTTCAGTTTCGCAAAGCTCTCGAAGTCGACCCGAACTTCGCGCCCGTTCTCAAGAACCTGGCGCTGAATGAACTCGCGCTCGGTCAATACAAGGACGCTGGAATCCATTTCGACCACGCTTTGAAGGCCAGTCCCCAGGACCCGGCGCTGCACTTCGGCCTCGGCGAAGTGGATTTTTCACTGAAAGAGTACGCGCAGGCGCTCAACCAGTATGACCAGTGTGGCGGGATGTATCTACAGGATCCACAATCCACGCTTCGTTATGCGGAGAGCGCGGTGAAGGCAAAGAAGCCGGCGGCGGCAGTGGCTGCCCTGGACCGGCTCACGCCGCAGGCGGATTCCAAAGTGCATTTCGAGGCTGGATTATTGTTGGCCCAAGCTGAGCAGTATCAGGCCGCCGCCCGACATTTCCAGGCCGCCGCCGCGAGTTATCCGGACGCTTACGCGGTCGGCTACAACCTGGTGCTGACCTACCAGAAGGCGGGCGAGCATGCACTGGCAATCGAAACCGGCGAGCAACTTCTGGCCCACGGTTATCGTAAAGCAGAACTCTACAATCTGCTCTCCCAAAGTTATGATCGCGAGCAGCGGACCAAGGATGCTTATAACGCCTTGCGCTCCGCAGCCGAAATCGAGCCCCGCGATGAGAACAACTATGTCGATCTGGTATCGCTTTGCGTCGATCACGAAAATTACGATCTGGCTCTCGAAATCTCGGACAGCGGCCTGCACGCGATTCCACAATCTTACCGATTGCGGCTGGAGCGAGCCGTAGTGCTGGCGATGAAGGGCAGTTTGGAGGATGCCGAACGCGAGTGCATGCTGGCCGCGAAATCCAGCCCGCAAGAAAACCTGGCGATGGTGGTCCTGGCGCTGATCCGTTTCCAGATGAACAAAATTCCGGAAGCCATCCAAATGCTTCGGGCGCGCCACAGGCTGAATCGCAATGACTACTTGTCAGGCTGGTTTTTGGGCGAGGCTCTCAGCCGCCAAGGTGCTGAGCCCGGAAGTCCGGAAGAAAAGGAAGCGGTGCTGGCCTTGGAAGATGCTGTGCGTGTAAATCCCAACGCCGGCCCCGCGCTAACCCTGCTCGGAAAGTTCTTGGTCAAGCGCGGCGACGTCGATCGGGCTACTGACGCATTCGAGCGGGCGTTGAAATTGGATCCCGGCGATATCGCAGCCGCCTACCAACTGGCGTTCCTGTGCCGGAAAAGGGGCGACACCCAGCGAGCCGATGAACTATTCGCCAAGGTCAGCCAAGCCAAGGCCGAAGACCGGGACCAGACCGCGAAGAAGAACCTCGTGAGGATCATTCGCGAAGAAGCGCGCTGATTAACGAGCCGGCGAACCCGTTCCTTGTTTCAGCTCCACAATGCGGTTCGCCTTGCCGCCAGCGAAGACCTCACGCTGGCCGCCCGGCCATTGCACTTCGATGCGGTCATAGCTGAGCGCGTCACCCAGACCGAAATGCAGCCGGGCATCGTTCTGCGATAGAAAGCTGGTTCCGCTCTGAATCTCTCCCGAAATTCTATGGCCGCCCGCGAACACATAAACGCGGGCGCCAATTGCGTCGCGATTACACTTGACACCGGTACATTTCGTCAACAGCCAGGATTTTGCCGGACCATAATTCTTCAAAAGGCTCGGCCGCGCTCCCATGTTGCTGATTACCACTTCGAGCGAGCCATCATTATCCAGATCTCCGGCTGCAGCGCCTCTGGAAGACCAGGCCTCGTGGATTCCTTGGCCGGCAACGTCCGACAGATCTTGGAATTTGCCATGGCCGACGTTCCAATAGAACAGCCGCGGTTGCTTGTAGCTGGTCCCCAGCTTGGCTTGGTCCACTTCGGGATAAACATGTCCGTTGATCACCAGCAAATCCTTGCGCCCGTCGTTGTCTGCGTCAATCGCCAGAAGGCCCCAGCCAAGATACTGCGTGTGAGCTCCTAAACCTGACGGGAATACATGATCGGTGAAGGTGCCGTCGCCGTTGTTGTGATAAATGTTGGGCACGTCGTCGGCGAAGTTGGTCTTTAGGATGTCGACAAAACCGTCTTCGTCATAGTCGACCGCCGCTACGCCCATGCCGGCTTGCTCCTGCCCATCCTCGTTCAGCGCGGCGCCTGATTGAATTCCGATTTCTTCGAAAGTTCCGTTCTTCAGATTGTGAAAAAGCAGGCTGGGCGTTGAATCGCAGGCGACGTAGATGTCGGGATAACCGTCATTATCAAAATCCGATGCGATGGCTGTGAGGCCGTAGCAACGGCCCGGCTTGGCAATCCCGCTCTCCCCGGAAACGTCCTTGAATTTTCCGCCTCCCTGGTTATGGAATAGGCGAGTGCGGCCGGCCGGGAGTCCGCGCGGCCCGCACGCGACAGCGAGCCCCTTGTATTGGCAAAATCCGTTCGCACCCGGCTCGGGAACTTTCGCGATATCGAAGTCCACATAGCTCGATACCACCAGGTCCAATTTGCCATCCAGGTCGTAGTCCACAAAGGAGCAGCCCGTGTCCCATCGAACCGCATCAGATTCGAGACCAGCTTCGCGCGTGACATTCTTGAACACTCCGTGGCCTTCGTTGTGATACAGGATGCTGTGGCCGTAGTAGGTGACAAACATGTCGCGAAGGCCGTCATTATCGTAGTCGCCGACGCAAACGCCCTGGCCCCATCCGGTGTGCGTGAGCCCGGCTTGCGCAGTGACGTCTTCAAATCGCAAATTGCCGAGATTCCGGTAAAGATGGCTGGTTGCTTTTTCATGCCCCTCAAGCGTGGTCCCGTTTACAAGGAAGATATCGGGCAGGCCGTCGTTATCGTAGTCGAAAATCGCGACTCCCATGCCGGTGGTTTCAATGATGTACTTCTTCTTTACTGCCGAGCCTGAAACATTCGGAGCAGTGAGCCCGGCCTCTACCGCGATGTCCCGAAAGTCAACGTGAATAGGAGGCAGATTCGTTTCAATCTTAGGAGCCGGGCGCGGAGCACGCGAAGGAGTCGCCATGCCTTGGAACGCGCGCGCGGTCAGCACTGCGGCGACGAGCAAAATGGCAGTGGCCGGCGCGACTCGCGAACGAAATAGCAGAATTGATCCTCACAGCCATCTTAGTTATTCTGTGTCCTCAAAACCGAACCGCGACCGGAAGGAAGCGCAAAGGGTGCGGCGCGCACCGCAAAACGGTTCAGGAACTGGCCCGCGCCGCACTCCGTTTTGCGCGAGTTCATTAGGAGCGTATACAGGTTGCAACGCCGTAGAGGGCTGGTAGCGCTTCCTTCCGGTCGCGGTTCGGAAAAGGTGCCGATTGGAACGGTGCGGCATGAAATGCTCATTGGTAGAAGGGCGTTGGATTATACTGAAGGCACCCGCTGGCCAAATGCACCATCGTTTTTCCCGCAGAAGACTTCTGGCCAGCTCCATGGCGCTGGCACTCCCGGGCACGTTAGTACGTGCAGCCGACGGCATGCTCTTCGAGGAGATCCCGCCGGAAGCGAGCGGTATAACGTGGGTTCACGACAACGGAGTGTCGCCCGCACATCACCCGCCGGAGACGCTCGGCCCGGGCTGCGCCTTCATCGACTACGACAACGACGGGTGGATGGACCTGTTTCTGGTGAATAGCGGCCCCTCGGATTTCTACACTCCCAAAAAGGCGCTGTGCCATGCCCTCTACAAAAACAATCGCAACGGCAGCTTCACGGATGTTACAGCGAAGGCCGGCTTCGGCCCGGCAACATTCTTCGGGATGGGAGTCGCTGTGGGCGATTACGATAACGACGGGTATCCCGATTTGTTGGTTACTGGCTACGGCGGTGCGCTCCTCTATCACAACAATGGCGATGGCACCTTTACCGATGTGACATCGAAAGCCCGGGTGACGCTTCCTGGCTGGACCGCGAGCGCGGTGTGGTTCGACTACGACAACGACGGCCGCCTGGATCTGTACGTGTGCAGCTATATCGACTACGCGAACAAGATTGCTTGTCCGGATAGCCTCGGCCGGCGTCACTATTGCACTCCCACTCTCTATAAACCCACGCATGGTTATCTGTTGCACAACAATGGCGACGGTACATTCACCGATGTCACGGCTGGTACCGCTGTCGGACGCGCACTCGGCAAAGGCCTGGGTGTGGTCGCAACCGATATCAACAATGACGGGCGCATGGACCTGTTCGTAGCCAACGACACGGTACGGAATTTTTTGTTCGTGAATCGCGGGAACAACCGATGGGACGAAATAGGAGTGGTCTCAGGAGTCGGATTTGGAGAGAACGGCCAAGCGCGCTCGGGCATGGGCGTGGATGCCGCGGATATCAACGGAGACGGCTGGGAAGACTTGTTCGTGAGCAACATCAATTACGAAATGTTTTCGCTCTATACGAATAACAAGGACGAAACTTTCTTCGACGCCGCGCACAAACACGGAGTGGCCGAGGCCACTCGCCGCATGAGCGGCTGGGGTGTGAAGTTCTTCGACTACGATAACGACGGCGCCATGGACTTGCTCCTGGCGAACGGTCATCCCGACGACATGGTGGAGTCCTACTACGAGGACGTTAAATTCAAAGAACGGCTGCTATTGTTTCACCAGGAAAAAGGGCTGCTGCGCAATGTGAGTTCCCAATCCGGCCCGGGTTTCGCGAAATCCTTAGCCGCGCGCGGGCTGGCTATCGGCGACTACGATAACGACGGTTTCGCGGATGTGTTGGTAGTAACAAATGGAGGCGCGCCCGTGCTGCTGCGGAATCGCTCAGGCGACGCCGGGAACCACTGGCTGGGTATCAAACTGGAAGGAGTGAATTGCAACCGCGACGCGATTGGCGCGCGTCTCACCTGGTCAGCCGGTGGAGTCAAGAGAACCAAGTTGAAGAACGGCGGCGGCAGCTATCTGTCTTCTCATGATCCGCGCGAGTTACTAGGGCTGGGCGCCAGCACAAAAATCGATTGGCTGGAAATCAAATGGCCCCTGCCGAGCGGCAAAGTGCAGAGGCTTGAGAATTTGGCAGCCGACCGCTATGTAAGCATTGTTGAGAAACCGTGAAAACATCGGCACAAGGCACCGTCTCCCTCACGGTCGCGGTTCGGTAGCGTACGCGTCTTTCCGAACCGCGAGCGTAAGCGACCGGTGCTTTTGATTTTTCACGGCTTCTCCTTTCCCGTGGCTGCAGCCTGCGCCTCCTGCTTGGCCCGCTGCGCTTTTTCATTGGCTTGCTGTTGCAGCGCGAATTCCCGGCCGGCATCTTCCGCGCGCCCGGACCGCTGATACGCTGTTGCCAGGTAGAAATGCGCCGCCGGATTGTCCGGCTGCAGTTTCGTCGCCGCCTGCAACGGCGCGATAGCATCCCCGCTGCGCCCACCCTCGATCAGCGCTCGACCGAGCCCCACCAATGCGTCCAAAAATTCGGGATCCAGCTTCGTCGCGCGGCTGAAATGCTGGATGGCGGTTTCCGTCTGCTGGTCCTGGCGTGCCAGCTCGCCCAGCACGTATTCAGCGCCGGCACTGGATGGATCCACCTTGAGCTCTTGCTCGAACTCGTGGCGGGCTTCTTCCTTCATCGCATCTTTGTTCGGACCTGAGAGCAATAAGCGTCCGATGCGATAGTGGATGCCGTGCAGGTTCGGCTCCTTCTTCAAAACCTCACGGTATTCCTCGAGCGCGTCATCCGGCTTGCCCTGTGCTTCCATCGCCTCCGCATTCAGCTCATGCATCTGGTACGAACCCGGCGCAATCATCCAGAGTTCCCGCGACGAACGAATGGAAAGATCCGAGAAGACATGCACCGCGACATACAGCACTTCCGGATCGCGCGGAAACTGCTTCTTGAGGGCTCGGACAAAATCGCCGGCAGTGTCCGTGTCATCCAGATTTACGGCGCAGCGAACCGCGTCCAATCCGAGACGTTTCTTTTGCGCGGGCTCTGTGACTTTCGCGAATACGGCTTTTAGCAATGGCATCGCTTCCCGGCAACGCCCCGCTTCCGCGAGCTGCGCCACGGAAGCCGCGGAAGGAATTTCAGCAGCGGCCAAGCCGTTCGCTACTAGCGTAGCCGCTAGCAGAACCCGTATCACGAATTCATTGTACTGCCCGACTAGAAATAAAACTTCCCGGTCAACTGCACCTGGCGTGGCTGGTTGACCTGGTTTGTGACCTGGCCAAAAATACCCGAATTAACCGAGGTGTTTGGCGCGCCGAACTGTGGGTGGTTAAACGCGTTGAGCGCCTCAAGACGAAACTCCACACGCATACCCTCCCGGAACGGGAGCGGAAATGATTTGAATATCGATAGCTCCGCGTTTTCCTGCCCCGGCCTGTTGATATATGGCAAAGTCCGCGGTGCGTTTCCAACCGTGAACGGCGGAGGCGCGACAAATACCTGCGGATTTGCGAAGTAGTTGGTCAGCCAATCTGAACCTGTATTCCGGACGGGTCTGGCCAGAATATCCGGCGCTTGGCCTCCGTAGGTCGGCAGAGTGAAGCCGCCTTGTAGGCCTACCGTCAGCGGGAACCCGGTTTGGAAGGTCCAGATGCCGTTGAGCTGCCATCCGCCCAGTATCGCGTTCACCACCGGATTCCAGTTACTGCCGATGGCCTTGCCCTTGCCGAACGGCAATTCATACACGTGGCTGATGTTGAGCACGTGTGTAGCGTTATAGGCCGACACCGATCGCTCCAGTGCGTAGTTATTGGGGTCTTGGAGGTGGCTCTTGCCAATACCTTTGAAATCGATGTTGCCGTCAGTGGCTGAGGCATCGTCGATGGCTTTCGAGAATGTATAGTTCACCAGGAATTGCAATCCGTGGGCGAAGCGCTTCTCCAGCCGAAACTGTGCCGCGTTGTAACTGGAGTTAGCTACCGGCGGCGCATCCCCGCCGACACCTCCGAACTGCGGGAAGGGCAGTTGCAGTTGAAAGGCCTGAACCGTCGGCGCCGATAAGAACGTGTTGGGGTCTTTGACAATACCGTAGAACGGGTTCGGGACATAAGTTAGCAACGCCGCAATCTGGCTCGCCGAATACTTCTCGATTTGCGGGCCTAGGATATCGAGATTCCCGGCGCCACCCAGATACAGGTGCGTTCCCTTCTTCCCTACGTAGTCCCCTTCCGCCAGAATGCCCCAGGGAAGTTCCCGCTGGAAACCCAGGCTCCAGGTTTGCTCCTGCGGGGTTTGGCTGAGTGATTTGACCGGACCCCACGCCATGTAGCCAACGTCGTTGAGCAGACCCTGAGAATTTCCGGGGGGCTGTTGCGGCCCCGTGCCGGGGAATGGATCGCTCAACCTGCCAAACGGAGTGGCACCGTCGTTGTTGTAGCTAGTGATCCAGGGGGTGTCCCTAACGTATCCCTCATATCCCCAAGCGCCAGGACCAGCCGCGCCAACTTTCGAGGTGGAGTAGAAGATTCCATACCCTCCGCGTATCACGGTCTTGTCCAGCGGTTGCCAGGAGATTCCGAAGCGGGGTTGGAAATTAGTTGGATCCACGTTATAGATAGTCCGGTCGCTCGGGCTGGCAAAGATCTCACCGCCATACAAAGTGCCCAGGCCAGGAACCTGCAACGGAGAGACTACATTGGGATCGAACGAGTTCATCCGGTTGTAGCGCTCGGTTCGCGGAAGCGTAACGTCATAACGCATTCCGATATTCAGCGTGAGATTGCGCCTGACTTTCCAGTTGTCCTGGACGAACGCTCCTGTCTGATAATTCTCCGTGCTAACCCAATTCGCGACCTCGTACGTTCCGTTATTTCCCGTCGAAAAACCGGTCAGGAAACTGGCCATCGCATCGCCGCCATCTCCGCTAATCGGATCCTGCGATGTACCGGTATAGTCGAACCCAAACTGCCCCCCGGTGGGTCCGGGATTTGCATAGTTGCCGAGATGTAAACGGCCCTCCACGCCGAACTTCAGTTCGTGCGAGCCCTTGATCCAACTCAGGGTTCCTTGCAACTGGTGCACTTGGTCGCCATTCAGATAGTAGCTGTAAGGCTGTGTGCCCAAATTGGTGCCGTAAGAATCGTTGATGTTGATGTAAGGCAGCGCCGGCGGAGATGCTATATCCATGTAGGCGGGCAAACCAAGCTGTTGCTTCACTTGATTTATATCTTTGTAATCACCCGAAATACCGGCCTGCAAACCCCAGCTTCGGACGAAACCATAGGACACGCTCAACAGCAGTGTCGGACTGAACGTATAATTCTCAGTGATCGCAAATGCATGGGCGGTCCCAGGAGCCGGACCCGAAGTGTTGGGATCGGCGATATTCCCATAGGAATTCCACGCATGAAAGTTGCTCGACTGTTGAGAGTACTTGGCGGTCAAAAGACTCTTATCGCTGAAACGATGGTCGATCTTGATGTCGAATTGGTTGTTTCTGCTAACGTTCGACCCCGATCCAATCCAGTTGTAAAAGTACTGATAATTCGGCGTCCCCACTCCCAGATTCGGCATCGGAAAATAGTTAATCATCTTCGCCGCCACCGGATCGATGAGATTCCCGGCAACCGGCGCCGGCTGGAAAGGCGTCCCGGCGAGAGCCGGGCTTCCGGGACTGATATAAGTCGCCATGTTGTTGAACGGGATGTAAGCGGAACGAACTGCTCCGCCCAGATTGGCGTTATAAGTGCCCGAGTAAGGGTCCCAAAGCTGGCCGGCGGCCGCTGAACACATACCGGCCGAATCGAACGTGCCGCCGTTGAATCCACAAAGTTCCCCGAAATTGCCTTGCCGCTCGGCCGCGCTCGGCATTCCACCCGACGCCGTCGATTGATTGATCTCCCGGATTCCGTCGTAGTCGAAGAAGAAGAACGTTTTGTTCCTCTTGATCGGTCCGCCCACGGTACCGCCGAATTGATTGCGGCGCAGACCTGGCAACGGATTGCCGGCGGAGTTGTCGAAAAAGTTTTGCGCGTCGAGTATCTGATTGCGAAATGCTTCGTGCAGGCTGCCGTGGAATTGGTTGGTGCCAGAACGCGTTATCATGTTGACCACGGTGGCGCCGGAGAAACCAAACTCGGCGCTGAAGTTCGAAGTCTGCACTTTCAACTCTTCCACGGAATCCAACGCGGGCTGATAGATCATGTTTTGCTGGCCGCTGTTTTGATCGAAATCGGTCACTGTGATCCCATCCGTCAGCACATCGGCGGTTGAGTTCCGGCTGCCGTTCGAGATGAAGTTGTTGCCTTGCCCCCCGGTTTGTCCGCCATCCTGCGAACTCACGATACCAGGGGTCAAATAGGCCAGCGTCATGACGTCGCGGCCCACGTTCGGGAGATCATTGATGTATTTTCGGTTCAATACTTGGCCTGTAGTTGAATCCTGGGTAGAAAGCAAGGGAGCATCGGTATTAATGGTGATCTCCTGCTTGCCGGTACTCAGTTGCATGGCAAAGTCGACCGTGATGTTCTGATTCACGTCAATCTGGATGCCGGTTCGCTTTTCGGCCTGAAAACCATCGGCGGTGACTGTGATGCTATATTTCCCAGGCGCTACGTTGCGGAACAAGTAGCGGCCCGCGCTATCGGCGTCGACATTGAACGTGAACCCCTTCTCGTCGTCCACCAGGGAGACTTTGGCTCCCGGAATCACAGCCTTCGAAGGATCGGAGATTACGCCTACAACCGATCCGGAATACAGTTGCGCCCAGGCCAAAGCCGCGCTCAGGCACAGAATCAAACCGATCAACCAGACCTTACTCGGAGCCGTCATATTTTGTTTACCCTCCCGGCCAACCACAGAGTTAGTCTTCGCTAGGCCTCGTGCTGCCGTCGTGGATACAACTACCGAAAAACCCGAGCGAAAACCGAAAGTTAAGTAATCATGACTCCGGAACAATATCTTGTCAATAGATGGGCTTCACATTCTTAGCGCTTGTGGAGCAACAACGTGACGGCGACATTACGTTTCCGTCATCGGCGCCTATGCAACAGGATTCTGCTTCGCGGCCGCGATACCATCGTCCCATGTTAATAGAGCGTTACCGAACCGCGACAGCGAGGGAGTCGGTGCCTTCGCCAATTTCTTCACAAATTCTCATCCTGACCCTTCTCGCCGGCGCGGGCTTGAACGCCCAAAAATCCCCGCCCAGAAAATTCGAGCTAAAATCCGAATCACCCAAGTTCTCAAAACTCTTCGCCCCCGAGGCGACGCTCGAAAAAGTGGTGGACGGCTTCGGCTTCACCGAAGGTCCGCTCTGGGATGATCGCGGATTCCTTTACGTAAGCGACGAGGAGCAGAACCAGGTCTACCGCGTTTTCCCCGATGGCCGGAAAGAAACCGTTCTGGAGCTGGGCGATCCCGACGGTAGCGCCTTCGATCAACATCATCGCCTCATCAACTGTGCCAGCGTTTTGCGCGCCATTATCGCCATAGAGCCGAACGGCAAATACCAGATTCTGGCCGATAAATACGACGGCAAGAAATTCAATAGCCCCAACGACGTGGTTCTCGGCCCGGATGGCGCGTTATATTTCACCGATCCGACGCTCGATCTGCCCAAAGGCGAGAAGCAGGAGATTCCGTTTCAAGGCGTGTACCGGCTGAGCGAAGATGGCTCCCTCCGGCTGCTGACCATGGACCTGGCGCAGCCCAACGGCTTGGCATTTTCACCGGACGGCAAGCGCTTTTACATCGATGACACCAAGCGCCGTGAGATCCGCTTGTATGACTTCGGCCCCAATGCGGAACTCGAGAACGGCAGGCTTTTCGGCAAAGAGGAGGGCCGCGGCGGAGTGCCGGATGGCATGCGCGTGGACATGGCGGGAAATCTTTTCGTCACCGGACCGCTGGGAATCTGGGTGTGGGATCCCGATGGAAACCACATCGGAACCATTGTGGTGCCGGAACAACCGGCCAACCTCAATTGGGGCGATGCCGACTATCGAACCCTGTACATCACGGCCAAGAATTCCGTGTACCGGCTCAAGACCAAGACGCGCGGCTTCATTCCCGGCCAGAAGTAAGACCACCGGCGATTTTGCCGCGGATCACTGTAACAGAAGCCTCCGGAATCGTATACGAAGTTTCTGCGCCGGCCGTGATGCTGGAAGTGGCCGGCGGACCATCCGGATTCGCATAGCCGTTCGCACCGTCCGGGTGCCACTGGTACTGCTTTGCGCCAAATGTGACCATCTGCACCGGCCCCGCAAAACCGCGTTCGCTCTTCGAGTCCGAATCGCGAAAAGTAATGCGTAAGTCGTGGGCACGGTCGTGATCCTTGTTCACCACCAACAATGCCCACTGGCCATCCGGGCGCAGCAGCGCATAGGCCGTCACCAAAATGTTGCCGGCGGAATCCCGGACATCGCTGGATGCTCGAAACACGCGATGTTCTCGGTCCACCGGCTGGGCCCATTCCCGCGTGATAAGCTGGCTCGCAAAATGTTGCGAGAGATAGCCTCTGATCTTGAAATCCCGGTCCACGTTGATCAGGCTGAATGTCGATCCCGAATCATCATTGCATCCGCGGCCCAGCGGCTCGGGAATGTAGTGGAAGAAATAGCTCGCGCTTCCGCCCGCCGTGAAGAATGAGCCGGTATAATCCGCTAACCACAGCGCTCCCATGATGTCCAGGAATGTTCCACCCGCCCGCGAAGACAGATTTCCTTCGGTCATGAATAGCGGAACGCTTTGCGGCAGCCCGTCATTTCTCCACACTTCCATGATGTGGGTTATGAGTTGCGGCTCGCGGTAAAGATCCCCCCACGTGGATTGGCATGGAGTGTAAGGATAATGCTCGAACGACATGAAAGCCAGATCGGACATCCGGCCATGCGCTCTCAGGTAATCGAGAAATCGTCCCAGCCACGAGACGCGGCCGTCCGCGTCCGGCCACACTTCGATGTCCTCCTTAACTCCTTCGAAAACGGGGCCGCCAAGTTTGAGATTCGGATCCACTTTATGAATGGCCGCGGCCCACTGGACGTATAGCGCTGCATAATCTTCCGGAAGCATCCGCTGGCCATCCGGCTCCTCTCCGAGTTCCACGTAGGAGATTGGATACTTGCGTTTCTCGAGATAAGCGATCTGCGCGGCCGCATCCTCAGGAGTGCCGTAGAGCATGGCGACGGGAACCATAGCGGGAAGGCCGCGCGTGATTCCGCTCGAGAAAAAGAAATCGAAACCCACCTGGTCGCCGCCCCGCTCGTTAAGATCGGATGGCTGGTGCCAGGGATCTACCGAAGAAACAACGGTGCTGGTCTGCGCCGCGCCGGCAATGTGCTTCACCAGGTCTTGAAATTCTCCATCTTTCGAAAGCGTGCCGGCATACAGCTCATGGATGGCATAGCCCAAGCAATTGCGCGGATCGCCGGAGCCATGCGTGTCGCAAGTGTTCGATGACACAGTCATCCAGATCCGAAGATATCGGGTAACAACCGGAATCGCAGTAAGCGGCAGCGTCACAGTGCCCCCGCGTCCATCCTTGACAGTACCTGCTGGAAACGTCTGCCAGAGCCCCGACGTCGCTTGCCGCGGATTCTTCTCGCCGGTCCAGAACTGCACCGCGTAGCGCTTGGCGTAAGGTTCAGCCCACGCGATGCGCGCCGCGCTCACCGGCTGCGCGCTGCCCAGATCCACGATCACCCACTGCGGATGCATCGAATCGTCCTCACCGGTGAAGGCGCGAGTCAGATATGGATTGCTTTTCCAGTACGTGGCCACGTCGCCATCGGTGAGCACGGAGAAATTGCTGCCGCCTTCCCGCGCCCTGCTGAATCCGCGGTGCGGCAGCGTGTAGCCCCAGGAGTGTCGAATCGTTTCGCGCGGTTCCGCGTTTCCGGTGAAATAGCCGCTCTTCCCCGATGCATCGCTCCACGTGCCCTGTGGATTCCAATGCCAGGCTTCGGCGTGCAGCTCCGTATTCTGGCGATACGTCACCATCTGCCATCCCGACGCCAGAATCTCGTGGAGCATCGGCTCGATCATGGTTTTGTCCGCGGCGTCTCGAGAAATCCGGTCCACGCCGGCTCCCAGAGCATGCATCGGGCTGAATGAGTTTACGGTGTGCGATGGAGTGGCGTCCACCACCAGGTTCTGAGCAACTGCGCCGGAAAGCGAAACAACTAATAAGAACGCGTGGATTCTTGACACCGTCCCAGTATATTTGCCTGATTCCAGTCCACGCATGACCACTAAATTACGATTTCGTCATTCCATCCGGGGGAACAGCGGGATCGCGCTATACTTCTCCCGAAATGACACGGAAGATTGTAATCGGCTTCGCCGCGCTAATGGTTGCCGGTTCTGCGTATGTCTTGGCGCAAAGCGACATCGCCACGGTGCGCGTGGACATGACCCCAGGTCACGTCATCAATTCCTTCGATCCGGATAGCGCGCTCGGCAGTTCCATCGACGTTCTGTCGCATAACGGAATCGATAAGGTTTACTCGCCGCACATCGTTCAAGAAGCGCTTTCCGCGGGGTGGGGTCCCATCACGTACCGCAACAACACCGAGCTACGTATCGCTGCCTGGCATTGGACCGAGAACGGAACCTGGAGCGATCCAGCGCACTCCAGCGGATATTTCACCGGCAGCACCGAACTGAAAGACCCGTTGCGCTACATTTTGGCGTATTCGCTTCCGCATCGTGGCTTCACGCGCGGCGGAGGGGGCGCATCCTCCACATTGCAAGGCAAGGCGGTCAGCTACTGGAAGAGCAATCCGTATCTCACCAGCAAATTTACCGGCGAGAGTGATTCTCTGCATCCGCAGTGGGTGGTGATGGACCTGGGCGTGGAAAAACCCGTGTCGGCCGTGCAAATAGCGTGGGCCAGCCCTTATGCCAAAACTTATCGCGTAGATTATTTGGTGGGGCGCGAGCCAATGGGTCGTGGTCCTGGCGGCGAATGGAAGACGTTCGCATCCGGCGCGATCCAAAACGCGGAAGGTGGCACGGTAACTCTGAACCTGGCACAAGAGCCCGTCCCGACACGCTATTTGCGCATCTGGATGACGGAATCGTCCAACACTTGCGACCTGCATGGATCGGACGATGTTCGCAACTGCGTCGGCTACGCCCTACAAGAAATCAAAGCCGGCAGGGTTGATTCGATCGGCGCCTTTGTGGAAATTCCGAATAATTCCACCGGTCAGAACCGTACTTCCTTCACCACCTCCTCGGTCGATCCATGGCACTCCGCGGCCGACGTCAATGCCGGTGGTGGCGGCCAGCACAGCGGTTTCGATATTTTCTTCACCAGCGGACTGACCAACAATCTGCCTGCGATGATCCCGGTCACCATGCTCTACGGAACGCCGGAAGATGCCGCTGCCCAGATCGCCTATATCGAAAAACGCGGCTACCCAATTTCCTATATCGAAATGGGTGAGGAGCCGGATGGCAAATACATCCTTCCGGAGGACTACGCAGCGCTCTATCTCCAGTGGGCGGCGGCGATTCACAAAGTAGATCCCGCGCTCAAGCTGGGCGGCCCGATTTTCGAAGGAGTCAACCACGACATAACCGTCTGGCCGGATGCGCAGGGCCGAATTTCATGGATGGGCCGCTTCGTGGCGTATTTGAAATCTCACGGACGTCTCTCGGATCTCGCATTTGTTTCGTTCGAGCATTATCCTTTCGAGCCATGCGGCATCACCTGGAAATCCCTCTATGAGGAGCCCAAGCTGATGAAGCACATCCTCGAAGTTTGGAGAGAGGACGGCGTGCCGAAGAATGTTCCGCTAATGGTCACGGAGAATCATATTTCCTGGCAGCTCACCGGCCCCATGAGCACCATCTTCGCGGCCCTCTGGCTGGCGGATAACATAGGATCGTTTTTCGAAGGCGGCGGCGCTGCTTTTTATCATTCACCCATTCAGCCGCAGCCGGTCCAGAATAGTTGCCTGGGGTGGGCCACTTGGTCGAATTTCGTGGCCGACAAGGATTACATCATCACCGGATACACGTCACTTTATTTCGCCGCGCACTTGATCAACCAGGAGTGGGCGCAGCACCGGTCCGGCGTCCACCAGATGTTTCCATCCAGCATCGGCATCAAAGACGACCAGGGAAATGAGCTGGTCACTTCTTACGCCCTGCATCGGCCGGACGGAAACTGGTCTCTGATGCTGGTCAACCGGGATGAATCGAATGCACACACCGTACGCGTGGTTTTGGAAGACTCGCGAATCAAGCGAAAAGCTTCTTTCTCAGGACTCGTTACCATGGTGACCTTCGGTAGCGAGCAATACGTGTGGAAAAATGATGGGCCAGCGAGTCACGCCGACCCCGATGGCCCGCCCGCCGCCACCACCGTGAAAGGAAGCCTGCTAGCTACCTTCACGTTGCCGAAAGCCTCGGTGACCGTGCTCCGTGGCAGGGTTGAATAGGAGGGTTGAATAGAAGGGTTGATTACGAACGTCGGTGGGTCGCCTGCTGCTTTTTAGGATCTTGTGATCGCCTGCAAGCAACAAATTCCCTTCGCCCAATTCCCTCGTTGGTTCAATTGTCGATGGGTTTATAGAGGGCCTGAAATGCGGGAAGCAGTAAAACAATTATTCCTCAAGGCGTGAGGACACTGGTCACGGCTTTCAAGGCTGGGATATGATCTTCGACGTGTTCCAGAACATTGACGACCACTGAAGAGTCCAGGTGGACTTTGGCCAGGTCGCGAAAATTCCCGAGATAGGACGTCGCCTACGAAGGAGTGCCTCGCGATTGAGAAGCGTGGCGGTGAAATTTCCGACGCCGCTGCCGGCTTCAACTGCTCTCTGTTTCAATTCATTCCCTATCAGGCGATGCTGCCAGGCGAAGTAATTTCTTTGCTTGGCTCATTCGTTGCTGATCCGCCAGTGTGTACGCCGTGCTGTCCACTGAATCATTTTAGTCGCAAGCCAAGGCACCGGTCGCTCACGCTCGCGGTTCGGAATGAGCCGTAGGAGAATATAGGCTTCGATGTTGTCAAATCTTCTTAAGGCGCTTTTACCTAATCCCAACCCTATCGGGTTTGGTTCAGCCGATGCGTTGGAGTTAGTGCTGGCTGCGCTACTGGTTTTGGTTGCGCTATGGGGACGAACTTGGCTGGCTCCTTACTTTCGGCGATTCGCCGAGCGCACGGGTTGGTGCATGCTGCTGCTGGCGGCTCTGCCGGTGGCGCTCCGCTTGCTTTTACTGAGCCATCATCCGGTTCCGACGCCGGATATTTATGATGAATTTTCGCATTTGCTGGAAGCGGATACGCTGCGGCATTTTCGGTTGGCGAATCCGGCGCAAGCGCTGCCGCAGTTTTTCGAGACATTTTTTGTGTTGCAGGAGCCGACGTATAGTTCCATCTATCCCATGGGACAGGGATTCGGGATGGCGATCGGGTGGTTGATTTTTGGACTGCCTTGGGCCGGAGTGCTGTTGGGAGTGGCGGCGTTTTGTTCGCTTTGTTATTGGATGCTGCGGGCGTGGACGACGCCCGCGTGGGCGCTGGCGGGAGGGTTGCTGGCGGTGATGGAATTCGGTCCGCTGAGCCAGTGGACCAACAGCTACTGGGGTGGGGCGTTCGCCGCGGCGGCGGGATGCCTGGTTTTCGGATCGCTGCCGAGGCTGCGATCCAGTGCCCGTCCACGCGATGCAGCATTGTTGGGCGCGGGGTTGGGGCTGCACTTGCTGATTCGCCAGTTCGAGTCGATATTTTTGTTGTTAGCGGTGGTTTTTTACTTCCTGCCGGCGATGCGCCGTCCAATGATCAAGCCGGCGGGTTTTGCCGCTCTGGCGATGGCTCCTGCGTTGTTCTTGACGTTGTTACAGAACAATTTGGTGACCGGCAGTTGGACGACCCTTCCTGAAATGCTGAGCCAATACCAGTATGGCGTGCCCGCGTCGCTCACTTTTCGGGCTCCACAAGTGGCTCATCGTCAGCTTACGCCGCAGCAGGCTATGGATTACAAGATGCAGCTTTCGTTTCACAAGGGCGATGAAACCTTGGGCAGCTATTTCCAGCGATTAGAGTATCGCGTGCGCTTTTATCGGTTTTTCTTTTGGCCTCCGCTGTACCTGGCTGCGCTGGCCTTTTTTTGGAGCCTGCGGGAGTACCGTTTCGTTTGGGTGGTGGTTACTCTTGGAATCCTTGC
>DASYNU010000220.1:0-4786 GCA_036008345.1 Bryobacteraceae bacterium | reverse complement strand
TGCGATCCATTTTGTAGTTGCCCAATTCATTGGCGGCCGCTCGCTATCACGTTGACTTGCTGGGCGTCCGACAGATTGTCGGGCGGGTTGTTGATCACTTGTTCCGAACCGGACAGACCCAATAGAATCTCGATTTCAGTCCCAAGGTCGCGGCCCGTTTGCACTGTAATCAAATGCACGCGCCGGTCCAGCCCTACCTCAGCCACTCTCGTGCCCTGGGCATTCGCAACCAGAGCGCTTCCCGGAATCAGCACCACGGGATGGCTTCGCTGCAACGTGAACTTGACTTCTGCGTACATGCCGGAAAGCAAGCGGCCGGAGGAATTGTCCACCTGCACTTCAGTGAGCAGCGTTCGTGTCGCCGCGGCAATTGATTCGGCCGTCCGGGCGATCTTGCCGTGGAATGTTTCGCCCGGGCGCTCCCGCAGCGTCACTTCCGCGTCCTGCCCGGGCTGCAGATCCACGGCGTAATTCTGCGGGACGCTCACCTGAATGCGCAGCGTCGTCGATTGAGCAACAGTGAAGAGATTGCGGTCGGTGCCGGAGCCCGCGGATATCAGATCGCCCTTTTCGATCCGGCGCTCCGTTACCACGCCATCGAACGGAGCCAAAACGCGCTCAAAGGACTGCATCTGTTCCAGCCGTCGCACATTGGCCAATTGCGCGTCGATGGCCGCCCTCGCAGCCGAAACATCAGCGGTGCGCGAGCCAACGTTAGCTTCGGCCGTAGTTTCCGCCGCGATCGCCGCGTTGGTCTCCGCATGTCGGGCATCGAAAGCGGACCGGCGCTCGTCGCCTTGCTGTTTGGGAAGCACCCCCCTATCCACAAGGCGCGTCCAGCGATCGTTGGTGGTGGCTGCGAGCTCTTCGTTCGCCTGTGCCTGCGCCACATTCGCGTTGGCTTGATTCACCTGGGCCCGGGCCTGGGCCAGATTTGCGTTGGCTTGCTCCAGAGCCGCGCGGGCCTGCTCCACGGCCGCCCGTCCCTGCGCGAGTTCCTGATCTACCTCAGGGGACGCGATCACCGCAAGCAACTGACCCGCCTTCACGGGTGTTCCAATGTCCACCAGGCGCTGTTGAACATATCCGCTAGTACGCGCGTAAATCGACGCCACGTTGAGCGCCTGTATATTTCCAGGCAGTTCCAGGTCGGCGCTGCCCGAAGTAAGCCTGGCCTTTACCACCAGCACGTTCGCGAGACTCGAACTGGCCGTTTCCGCCGTCTCGGCTGCGCGAGCGCTCCTCTGCATGCGAGGGATGATGCCCGCTCCGAGCAACGCCACGGCAGCCAGAACCGCGGCGACCCAAACCGTGGTCCGTCTCGGCCGGTTGGCTTGACCCGGCACTTCAACCCGAATGACTGGGGGCTGATCGATGCTGCTCATGTGATCGTCTCCTCGCGTACCGCCGGAATCCGGCGAAGAATACTGAACATCAATGGAACGAAGAACAGCGTTGCCAAAGTGGCCAACGTCAGGCCGCCGATCACGGCGCGTGCGAGCGGAGCGTTCTGCTCTCCGCCCTCTCCCAGCCCGAGCGCCATCGGAAGCATGCCGATGATCATCGCGAGCGCGGTCATGACAATCGGCCGAAGCCTGGTGCACCCGGCATCTACGGCAGCCTCCGCCGCGGTCCGCCCCAGTTCCATGCGCTCGCTCGCGAACGTAACCAGCAGGATTGAGTTCGCAGTAGCCACACCGATCGACATAATCGCGCCCATCAGCGAGGGCACGCTGAACGTGCTCTGCGTGAGAAAGAGAGCCCACACCACTCCCGCGAAGGCCCCGGGCAGCGCCGTGATGATGATGAAAGGGTCCTTCCAGCTCTGGAAGTTGACCACCATCAGCAGGTAAACCAGCATCGCGGCGAAGACGAGTCCCAGGCCGAGACGCGAGAACGCCTCCCGCATACTTTCCACCTGCCCTCGCACCACGATCTCGCTTCCAGGGGAGAGTTGTGGCTTGATCTGTTTGACGACGTCCTCGATCCTGGTCTCGACGGAACCCAGATCGCTGTCCTGTACATTGGCGTAGACGTCAAACACCGGTTGCACGTCGCGATGATTGGCCACTACCGGCTGCGTGGAATGGCTCACCGCCGCCAAGTTGCTGAGCAACTGCGTCTGGCCCCCGTTCTTTACCAGAATCGGCGTATTGCCGATTTTTTCCACGGTGTTGAGCCGAATCTGGGGAGTCTGCGCGGCGACCAGGTACGTGGTTCCCATCTTCGGGTCGAGGTAGAAGTTCGGCTGCACTTGAGAACTCGACGACAGGGAGACGAACATGCTGTTGGAAACGTCCTGCGCGGTGAGGCCGAACTCGGCGGCCCGCGCCCGATCGATGTTGTAGTGCAGATCGGGACCGTCCATCACCTGATGCACATGCGAATCCACCACACCCGGAATCCGAGCGATTTTCTCCCGGATCTGTCGAGCCACGTCGAAGTTCCTGGGGTCGTAACCGGCCACCTGAATGTCGATCGGCGCAGGCAGCCCGAAGTTCAGGATCTGCGTCACGATGTCGGCCGGCTGGAAATAGAACAGGAGCGACGGAAAGACGCGCGGCAATCTCTGACGCAGCTCCGAGATATATTTCGCAGTCGGGCCGTGTTTGCCTTCTTTGAGAGCGACCAGAATCTCGCCATCGAAGGTGCCGATGGTGGCGCCATCGCCGAGGGCAAAATTGAACGATTCGGCGGGGCGCCCGATATCATCCAGAACGAGTTCAATTTCGTCAGGCGGTATGACGCGCCGGAGTTCCTCTTCAACGCGGCTGAAAATCAGTTTGGTGCTTTCCAGGCGCGTTCCCGAGGGCGCCCTGACATGCAATCGAAGCTGGCCTGCATCCACGCGAGGAAAGAAGTCGCGGCCTACAAAGGGCATCAGCACGAAGGCGGACGCGATGATCCCGCCTGTCAAAACGAAAGCCGTTGGTCTCCGCGATATGAAAGCGCGCAGCAGCTCCGTATACTCGGTTCGCACCCAGATGTAGCCGCCATTAAAGCGTTCATTGATGCGATAAAGCCAACTCCTGCTAGCAGGCGCCGCCGCAGAAACGCCGGTGGACGGGTCAACCTCGTGCTGTTCGCTTCTGAGAAGGAACGCGGACATCACGGGCACCAGCGTTCTTGAGAGCAGATAACTCGCGAGCATCGCGAAGACCACCGCAAGAGCCATCGGAGTGAACAGATACTTCGCCGGGCCGGTTAGGAACACCACCGACACAAACACGATACAGATGGTCAATGTGGAAACCAAGGTAGGCGCCGCAATCTGGGACGCGCCGTCCAGGACGGCTTCGCGCAGCGGTTTACGGCCCATGTGACGGTGAATGTTTTCGATGGTCACCGTTGCATCGTCCACCAGAATGCCGATAGCCAACGCCAGACCGCCTAAGGTCATTACGTTCATGGTGTGGCCCAAAGCGCTCAGCATGCAAAGCGAACAGAGGATGGACAGTGGTATCGAAACCGCGATGATCAGGGTGGATCGCCAGGATCCCAGGAACAACAGGATCATCAGGCCCGTCAGGCAGGCCGCGATCACTGCTTCGCGCAGCACGCCGGTGATTGCGCCGCGCACAAACACGGACTGGTCGAATAGCTCTTTGATCTCCATGCCCTTGGGAGCGGAAGCGCGCGCTGTGGGAAGAATGCGGTTCTTAATCTCGTCGACGATCGACAGCGTCGATACCGACCCCGTTTTCATAATGGTCAGCAGCACCGATGGCTTACCATTGGCGCGAACTACGTTCTGCTGCACCGCGTAGCCATCGCGCACGTGAGCGACATCGCGCATGAAAACGGTCGCGCCGTTCACGTACTTGATGGGCGCATCGTTTAAAAAAGAGATGTCGGCAGGGCTGCTGTTCGTGGAAACCGTATATTCGCGCGCGCCGATTTTGACTGTCCCGGACGGGAGCGTTACATTCTGGGCGTTGATGGCGTTGCTGATGTCGATGGGGCTCAATCCGTCCGCATTCAAGGCGTCCTGATCGAGATCGACCATAATCTGACGCTGCACACCACCATAGGGTGCGGGCAAAAGCGTTCCCGCCACTGTCGACAGTTGCTGGCGCACACGGAAAAGGCCATAGTCGTAAAGCGCTGCTTCAGTCATCGACTCGCTGCTCAAAGCAAGCTGAATTACAGGGACGGTGTCTGCACCGAACCGAAGAATCCACGGCGGGTTAATTCCCGGCGGCATGCGGAAGCGGATCCCATTGACTGCGGAGTTGATCTGCGCGGTGGCAGCATCGATGCGGACTTGCGGTTGGAAATAAACCTTGATGGTAGAGACGCCGTTAAGAGTTTGTGACTCGATCGAACGAATATCGTTCACCGTGGCCAGAACGAATTCGCTGAAGGTAGTGACCCGTTTTTCCATCTCCGATGTGGCCAACCCGTTGTAGGTCCAAATGATGCTAACCACCGGAATGTCGATCTTTGGAAAGATATCGATGGGCGTTGTGACCGCCGCAACCGTCCCGAGCAGCAGAATCAGCAGCGCTAAGACGACGAACGTATATGGGCGGTCGAGAGCGAGACGGACGATCCACATTTAGCGATATCCCTCTGATGCAGGAGCGTCTTCGAACGGGCCACATTGTTCCTCCCGCCGCGTTGCGGTTCGGACGCGCGAGGTCATTATCGGGGTGACCCCGCAGTTGACTTCACCAAACGATGCAACTGCTGGTCCAAAGGAGTGGAACCTTTCTTCTGGAGCGGCGGCCATCACTCTGCTCCGAGACGCTTCGTCCGCCCCAGGCTCCGTGAGTGGTACGTTTGT